>NZ_CP023688.1:6057500-6327500 GCF_008704655.1 Streptomyces rimosus
CCTCCACCCTCGCCCTCGCCGACCGCGTCGCCGTCCTGGACGGCGGCCGACTGGTCGACATCGGTACGCGCGAGGAACTGGAGGAACGCTGCGAGCTGTACCGCCGGCTGCTGACCGACCCGGAGGAACTGGGCGGTACCGACCGCGACCCGGCGGGCACGACGTCGGAGAACGCTGCTCCCGACCACCGCGTGCAGGGCATCACGCCGGAGCTGTGGAACCGCTCCGGCAAGGAATCGGGTTCCGAAGCAGCCGACGCAGCCCCCGGTATGCCCGCCACCCCCGAACTCCTCGCCCAGGTCGCCGCGCTCCCGCCCGCGACCGACACCCCCGACATCGACGAGGAACAGGCAGCCCGTCCCGAGAAGTCCTACGGACTGCGGCGCCTCCTGCGCGGATTCGGCGGCCCGCTCGCCGTCGCCCTCGCACTGGTAGCCGTGGACGCCGTGGCCGGATTGCTGCTCCCGGTCCTCATCCGCCACGGCATCGACGACGGCGTACGGCGCGCGCAACTGGCCGGCGTCTGGACGGCCGCCGGGCTGGCCCTGTTCGTCGTACTCGCCCAGTGGGCGGCCCAGGTCGGCTCGAACCGTATGACGGGCCGTACCGGCGAACGCGTCCTGTACTCGCTGCGCGTCAAGATCTTCGCGCAGCTCCAGCGCCTCGGCCTCGACTACTACGAGCGCGAGCTGACCGGCAAGATCATGACGCGGATGACGACGGACGTGGACGCCCTGTCCACGTTCCTGCAGACCGGCCTGGTCACCGCCGTCGTCTCCGTACTGACCTTCTTCGGCATACTCGTCGCCCTCCTGGTCATCGACGTCCAGCTGGCCCTGGTCGTCTTCGCCACCCTCCCGCCGCTGATCATCGGTACGTACTTCTTCCGCAAGCAGAGCGTCAAGGCGTACGAACTGGCCCGTGAACGCATCAGCGTCGTCAACGGCGACCTCCAGGAGAGCGTCGCCGGACTGCGCATCGTGCAGGCGTTCCGCCGCGAGCGCAGCGGCGCCGACCGGTTCGCGGAGCGCAGCCACGCCTACCGCGCGGCCCGGGTCCGCGGCCAGTTCCTGATCTCCGTCTACTTCCCGTTCGTCCAGCTGCTGTCCTCCGTCGCCGCCGCGCTCGTCCTGATCGTCGGCGCCGGACGGGTCGGCGAGGGCACACTCTCGGCGGGCGCGCTGGTCGCCTACCTCCTCTACATCGACCTGTTCTTCGCCCCCGTACAGCAGCTCTCGCAGGTTTTCGACGGCTACCAGCAGGCCGCCGTCTCGCTCGGCCGCATCCAGGAACTGCTGCGCGAACCGACCACCACGCCCCAGTCCGAGCGGCCGCGCCCGGTGGGCGAGCTGGCGGGCGAGATCGTCTTCGACGACGTGCACTTCCGGTACGGCGGCGGTACGGACGAACCGGACGCCCCCCGAGGCACCGGCGCCCTCGACGGCTCCGACGTCACGGCGCTCTCCGGCATCAGCCTGACCATCCCCGCCGGGCAGACCGTCGCCTTCGTCGGTGAGACCGGCGCGGGCAAGTCCACGCTGGTCAAGCTGGTGGCGCGGTTCTACGACCCGACCTCGGGCGCCGTCCGCGTCGACGGCACCGACCTGCGCGAACTGGACCTCACCGGCTACCGGCACCGCCTCGGCGTCGTACCGCAGGAGTCCTACCTGTTCGCCGGTACGGTCCGCGACGCCATCGCGTACGGGCGGCCGGACGCCACCGACGCCGAGGTGGAGGCCGCGGCCCGCGCGGTCGGCGCGCACGACATGATCGCCGGGCTGGACGGCGGATACCTCCACGAGGTCGCCGAACGCGGGCGCAACCTCTCCGCCGGCCAGCGCCAGCTGCTCGCCCTCGCCCGCGCGGAACTCGTCGACCCCGACATCCTGTTGCTCGACGAGGCCACTGCCGCGCTCGACCTGGCCACCGAGTCCGCCGTCAACGAGGCCACGGACCGGCTGTCCGGACGCCGTACGACGCTCGTCGTCGCGCACCGCCTGACCACCGCGGCCCGCGCCGACCGGGTCGTGGTCCTGGACCACGGCCGCGTCGCCGAGGACGGCACCCACGCGCAGCTCCTGGCCCGCGGTGGCCGGTATGCCGAACTGTGGCGGACGTTCACGGGCGAGGAGGAATCGGTGGCGGCCTGAGGTACCAGCGCGGCCACCGGACGACGACCTTCCGCGACGGGCCTCGGCCCTTACGGCGAAAGGCCGTTGAACCCGCGACGAACATTCGCCGGCCGCTGTGGCGACGCTGCGCCGGCACGCTCCGACGACGGTCCTGTCGGTCTCCTGTGAATAAAGGGGGCTGGTGGGACCGTTGTCGCGCCGATAGGTTCACCCCGACCTTTGCTATCCCAAGGGGAGGGTGCATGCGCAAGGCCATCAGATGCCTGCTGTCGCTCGCGGTGCTCATAGGCACGGCGAGTGCCGGTACGGCGTCGGCGACGGCGGCCACCGCCGCGAAGCCGAAGGCGACGGACATCAAGGACCGGATCCTGGCGATCCCGGGGATGAGTCTCGTCCAGGAGAAGCCGGTCGACGGCTACCGCTTCTTCGTCCTGAACTACACCCAGCCGATCGATCACCAGCACCCCTCCAAGGGGACCTTCCAGCAGCGGCTGACCCTGCTGCACAAGTCCGTCGAGCGGCCGACGGTCTTCTTCACCTCCGGCTACAACGTCAGCACCGATGTGCGGCGCAGTGAGCCGACGCAGATCATCGACGGCAACCAGGTGTCGATGGAGTACCGCTTCTTCACGCCGTCGCGGCCCCAGCCCGCCGACTGGAAGAAGCTGAACATCCAGCAGGCGGCCAACGACCAGCACCGCATCTTCAAGGCGCTGCACAAGATCTACGACCAGAACTGGATCGCCACCGGCGGCAGCAAGGGCGGTATGACCGCGACCTACTACCGCCGCTTCTTCCCGGACGACATGGACGGCACGGTCGCCTACGTTGCGCCGAACGACGTGAACAACGACGAGGACTCGGCGTACGACCGGTTCTTCCGTACCGTCGGCACCGCGCAGTGCCGCAAGGACCTCGCCACGCTGGAGCGCGAGGCGCTGCTGCGCCGCGGCGAGATGGTCAAGCGCTACACGCAGTGGGCCAAGGAGAACAAGCAGACCTTCAAGGTCGTCGGCAACGTCGACAAGGCGTACGAGGTCCTGGTCACGGACCTGGTCTTCGGCTTCTGGCAGTACCAGCCGGCCGCGACCGCCTGCGCCGAGGTGCCCAAGAAGACCGCCTCCACGGACGAACTGTGGAAGTGGATCGACAAGATCGGCGGCTTCAACAGCTACACGGACCAGGGTCTTGAGACCAACATGCCGTACTACTACCAGGCGGGCACCCAGCTCGGTGAGCCCGGCTACAAGTACGACCACCTCAAGGACCTGCTGCGCTACCCGGGCATCAACAACTCCCGGACCTTCGTGCCGCGCGACATCCCCATGAAGTTCGAGAAGAACGCGATGCGCGACGTCGACCGGTGGGTGCGTCACAACGCGGAGCGCATGATGTTCGTGAACGGCGAGTGGGACCCGTGGAGCTCCGAGCCGTTCCGGCTGGGTGCCGGCTCCGAGGACTCCTACGTCTTCAAGGTCCCGGGCGGCAACCACGGCTCGAACATCGCGAAGCTGCGGGAGGCCGACCGCAAGAAGGCCACCGAGCGGCTGCTCGACTGGGCGGGCCTCGACGTGGCGCCGGGCGCCAAGGTCACGCCGCAGGCGCCGTTCGACAAGAAGCTGGACAAGCGGGACGAGACGCGGCTGCAGATGCTGCGGCCGTGACGCGGAATGGCTGACCGGCCGGCCCGGTGAGGGCCGCCGGTGCCGGACCGACAAGGTGCTGCTCCGCGGAGCCGCGCTTCCCTTCGGTCCGGATGAACTACAGGCGGCGGGCGCACCCGATCGGTGCCCCGCCGCCTAGTTGTACGTACATTTCCGTGTCGGCCGGACAGGAAACGCGGGAGCGTACCGCGGCCGTCACCTTGTACCGCGGCGGGCGGGCCCCTGTTCCGTCGCAAGCGGTTTCTTTCACCTCTCCCTGCCGCAATCGGCTGAGGCAGTCGCCGACGATGGTGCGCGGGCCGCCGCCCCCGCCCGGGTCGCCGGGGTGCGGCGCCTCCAGGTTGCGCATGCAGGCGTACCCCTGGGGCACCGCGCCGTCGCCGTTCTCGTCGGAGGCCGGCCGGTGCTCGCTGATGTGCAGGACGAAGTCCGTACGTTCCGGGCACAGCGGCCCCTGCGCCTGCGGCCCGTCGTACCGGGCCAGCACCAGGGCCGCGGCCTTCTCGCTGCGGCAGGACACCTGATGGAAGACGGTGCGTCCGCGAGTGCTGCACGTGCCGCGGGCGAGGAAGGTCGCGGCAGGCGAAGGGGACGAGGCCGGCGCGCCGCCGTTCCTGCCGGCGACCGCGCCGCTGCCCTCTCGCTGGCAGGCGGGCAGGGTCGTGAGCAGCAGCACCACCGCGCATCCCAGCGCGCCGCCGCCGTACCGCTTGAACCCGCGCATCGCGGCCCCCTGAGTCCCCCCGGTGCGTACGGACCAGCGTGTCCCGTGCATTCGGGAGCACGCCAGGCGTAACGGACTCATTGCGCACGGGGTACGGGGCGCGCAGTACGAACTGCTCCGGGTCCGGCGGTACACCGGCCGTACGAGGGAAGCGCGGGAGCCGTACGGGACTCCACTCCGGAATCCCATACGGCCGCTACCCGCTCCGTTCAGCCGCTCAATACGACAGGCCGTACCCGACCGGGTAGAGCACCGTGCCCGGCGCATCGGCCCGCATCACCGGGACCGGCAGTTTCCCCTCCGGGTCGCGCCGGCTGGCGATCACGCGTGCGGCGGCCCGCAACTCCACGTCCGTCCACGAGTAGGCGGCCAGACCTGCCCGTACGCCCGGCAGGTGCGCGATGTCGTACGGGTTGCGGACGGCCAGCTGCACGACCGGTTTGCCGGTGGCCAGCAGCGCGTCGACGAGAGCACGTTGCGACGACGTGGCCGTGACGTTGTACGTCGCCACGACCACCGCGTCCCGTTGCTCCAGCGCCACCACCGCCTGGCCGATCTGCTCACGGGTGGGCGCGGTGCCGGTGGAGAACGCCGTCGCCGTGTATCCCAGTTGATCGAAGGTTTCTGCAAGGACCTTGGTGGGCGGCCCGCCGGTCCCCGACGGCGACGCCGGATCGGCGCCGACCACCAGCAGCCGCCGGTGCGCCCGCCGGGACAGGGGCAGCAGACCGCCTTCGTTGACGAGCAGCGTCGTGGTGCGGTCGGCGACCCGGTCCGCCGTGGCCAGGTGCCGCCGCGTCCCGACCGCACGGTCCACCGCGCGGTGCGTCGTGTACGGCTCGTCGAACAGTCCGCGCCGCTCCTTGAGCCGCAGAATGCGCAGCAGCTTCTCGTCGATGGCGCGCTCGGTCAGTTCGCCCGTCCGCACCGCGTTCAGCACGCTGGTGAAAGCGACCGCGATATTGGGCGGATTGAGCAACTGGTCAACGCCCGCTTTGAGCGCGAGCACCGGCACGCGGTCGTCACCGTACTTGGTCCGTACGCCTTCCATGCCGAGCGAGTCGGTCACCACCACGCCGTCGTAGCCGAGGCGTTCGCGCAGGATGCCGGTGAGGATGGGGTGGGACAGCGTGGCCGGGTCGCCGCTCGGATCGAAGGCCGGGACGACGATGTGCGCCGTCATGATCGAATCGATGTCGGCCTCGATGGCGGCCCGGAACGGCGGGGCGTCCAGCCGCTCCCACTCCTCGGCCGTGTGGCGAATCGTGGGCAGGCCGACGTGGCTGTCGGTGTCGGTGTCACCGTGCCCGGGGAAGTGCTTGGCCGTGGCCGCGACCCCCGCGCTCTGGTAGCCCCGCACCTGGGCGGTGACCATCCGCGACACCGTCTTCGGGTCCGAGCCGAAGGACCGTACGCCGATCACCGGGTTCGCGGCGTTGACGTTCACGTCGGCGACCGGCGCGTAGTCCTGCCGGATGCCCATCGCGTACAGCTCCTCGCCGGCGATCCGGCCGGCCGTACGGGCGTCCTCGCGCGAGCGGCCCGCGCCCAGCGCCATCGCGCCGGGGAAAAGCGTGGCGGGCGCGCCGACCCGGGCCACTATCCCGTGCTCCTGGTCGGTGGAGATCAGCAGCGGCACCGGGACGCGCTGCGCGTTGGCAGCCCTCTGGATGCCGTTGGAGAGATCGGCGATCTGGTGCGGCTCGCGGGTGTTGTGTGCCCAGCCGAAATAGATGATGCCGCCGAGGTGATACTTGGCGACCAGCTCGGCAGCGTTGGAGACGCCCATCTCCTTGCGGTTGGCCTCGGCGTCGGCCGGCTCGGGGTCGGTCGCGGAATGCCCGTAGACCCGCATCACGAAGAGCTGCCCGACTTTTTCCTCCAGGCTCATCCGCGAGATGAGCCGGGCCACGCGGTTACGGGAGGCGGCACCGGTGGCGCGGGAGCCGGAGGTGGCGGCGTGAACGACGCCGCCGCCCGTACTCATGGCACAGGCGGCGGCCGCGGCGGTGGTCAGGACGGTACGTCTGGAGTGCATCTGCGCTCCTTCCGGAGGGTCTCCTCGCCGAGTGCTGCCCCGGCGCTGTGAAGGAAACTTCCAAGAAGTCACGGATAGTCGGAAAAGTATTGCCGGTCAATGCTCAACGGCTCTGCCAGTCGGGGGAACTGGCGGCGCGCGCAGCAGGTACGGATGCGGGCGCGCGCCGAGCAGTGATCCGCCACCGGCGCGTTGGAGGGGGGTGCACCGGTGGCGGGTGCTGCCGGCCGCAGGCGGCGGAGAGGGTGGTCAGCAACGCAGCCAGCAGCGAGGCCGACACCGCTCTGCGGGGTCACACAGCACACCGTTTTGACGGTCGGCGGCCCGGGTGGGTTCCCCGGTTCGACGCGAATACGGGAAATGGTACGGATGTGGGTGGGATGTGTTCTTGAGGCGGCCATGGCCCTCCTCAAGAAAGGACGTCGGCCGTGTCGGCACGGGCCGGAGGAGCATACGGCTCCGGGCACACCTCAACGCCTCGCAGCCCCGTATACGCCAGGCATGCTGCTGAATGGAAGCATTCAGGGGGTTGCCGAAGCCACCAGCCGCTCCAGGTACTCGCGCCCCGAGCTGAGCAGCCCGGGCAGGTCGGCGGCTCGCGGATACCAGCGCTTCTCGTACTCCCAGCACAGCCAGCCGTCCCACTGCGCACGAGCCAGCGCACCGATGCAGTCGGCCAGCGGAACCGTCCCGGCGCCGAGCGGCAAAGGAGCGGTGTCCTCGGTGGAGGCGACGTCCTTGACCTGCACGAAGCCGAGATACGGGGCGAGCCCGGCGTACGTGTCGACCGGCTCCTCGCCGGCGAGCCATGGGTGGAGCACGTCCCACAGCGCACCGATGTTCCGGTGGCCCACAGGGCCCAGTACGCGTGCCGCGTCGGCGCCCCGGGGATGTGAGTCGTGCGTCTCCAGGAGGACGCGTACGTCCCGCTCCGCCGCGAACGGCGCGACCGCGGCCAGGTGCCGGGCCGCGTCCGCATCGGCTTCGCCGACGGGGCGGTCACCACCGCCGGGGAACACCCGAACAAACTGCGCGCCCAGGTCCGAAGCCAGCACGACCAGCTCGGTCAGCTCCGCCGCCAGCTCCTCCTCCCCGCGTTCGTCATGGGCCGCGGCCACCCGCGCGTATCCGGACACCGCGAGGATCTCCACCCCGGCCTCGGCGAACTGTTCGCGCACCGTGGCCCGTTCCCGCAGGCCGATGCGTGGATGCACCTGTTCCTCGGGATGAGCCCGCAGCTCCACCCCGCCGAATCCGGCGCCGGCCGCCAGCCGCACGACCTCGCCCACCGGCATCCCGGGCACTCCGAGTGTCGAGAACGCATATCGCATATTGCTCATGAGAACCATGTGAACACAGATCAGAGCGGCAAACGCCAGTCCTGACCGACAAGCTCCCGACCGAAACTGTGGTGCGGCTTCTCCGCGGTCAGCTCGAAGCCGGCCCGCTCGTACAGGATGCGGGCCGCACTCAGTACGGAGTTTGTCCACAGCACCAGCTCGCGGTACCCGGCCTCGCGGGCGAAGCCGACGCAGGCGGAGACGAGGGCCTGGCCGACGCCGCGTCCGCGCGCTTCCGGTTCGACGAGGAGCAGCCGCAGTCGCGCCGTGCTCGGCGGCGTTCCGCCGGTCTCCTGGGGCAGTGCTTCGATTCCGTCCCGTACGCACATGACCGCGCCGACCCGTTCGCCGCCCAGCTCGGCGATCCACGTGCGGTCCCAGAGCGGGTCATGGCGCTCGGCGTACTCGGCGACGATCCGCGCCACCAGCGCCTCGTAACTGAGGTCGAAGCCGTACTCGCGCGCATACAGGGCGGCGTTGCGCTGCACCATCCAGCCGAGATCGCCGGGTTCGGGATCACGGAGTCGCAACACGGGCGCCGGGTGCTCCGGCGTACCGCCGAGCAGTTCCCGTATGGCCGTCATCGATTCCAGCAGTCGACTTCGGTCGGGACCGGGGAGGCGCTTCAGGAGCGTCCCTGCGGAGTCGCGCGAACGCTCCTCCAGGAGATCCGCGGTCGCGCGGCCGTGTTCGGTGAGGGTGATGCGCTGCCGTCGGCCGTCCCGCTCGGAGGGGCCGCGGGTGATCAGGCCGCCCTCCTCGAACCTGGTGAGTAGCCGACTGAGGTAGCCCGCATCCAGGGAGAGTGAACTGCGCAGGTCAGCGGCGTCCACACGGTGACCGTGGGAGATCTCGTACAGGACGCGGGCCTCGGTGAGCGTGTACGGGGTGTAGAGGTGACGGCCGTAGTCGAGGGCGCCTATGAGGTTCGTGTAGAAGCGGTTGAAGCTGCGAACCTGCTGGACCTCTCGCCCTGTCATGGCGCTCCCCGCCTTACCGTTGACCCAGTCAAGGTTGACTGAGTCAAGAGTAGGGGGAAGAGGTCGACTCGCGCACCATCAAGTCCGCGCGCAGCGTGGTGATTTCTCCTGGTGGTGGCGTCTCGCGGCCCATCGCCAGTCGTCCGGCCCGTGCACCGGCTTCCTGGAGCGGCAGTCGTACGGTGGTGAGCGCAGGGGCGGCGTCCGCGCTGAACGGCAGGTCGTCGAAGCCCGCTACGGAGACGTCGCCGGGTATCCGCAGACCGCGCTCGCGCAGGGCGGCGCACGCGCCGAGCGCGGCGGTGTCGTTGGCCGCGATGACGGCCGTCAAGGTGGGGTCGCGGCGTAGCAGTTCCAGCGCGGCGTCGTAGCCTGCGGCGCGGTCGTAGGCACCGTGGACGGTGCGGTGGGCCGGGTCCGGGATGTCGTGCGCGGCCAGGGCGGCGCGGTGGCCCTCCAGGCGGTGGCGGGTGGTGGTGCGGCCGACGGGCCCGGCGATGTACCCGATGCACTGATGTCCGAGCGAGATCAGGTGCTCGGTGAGCCGCCGGGCGCCGCCGCGGTTGTCGAAAGCGAGGGTGACGGGGGAGAGGGCTGCGCCGGCCTTATGGGCGGCGCGCTGGAAAATGCGCGCCTCCAGGTCGGTACGTGTCCCGGCGGTCGCCCTGGCCTCCCGTGCACCAGCCTCCGGGCCCAGAGGCGGGCGGCCACACAGAACCACCCGGGTGCCGGCAGCGGCGAGACGCGTCAGCGCGGCGGTTACGGCGGCGGCGTGACCGGCGTCCTCCACCGCGCCGCCGGTCAGTACGACGGCGGCCGCGCGTTGGCGCTGCAGCAGCGTGAGATACATCAGCTCACGCTCCGGGGAGCCTCCGGTGTTGCACACCACAGCCAGTTTCTCGCCGGCCGGTACGAGTGCGGGGCCGCTGCCCGGATTCCGACGCGTGTCGCTGTCACCCGTTCGGGGGTGCGCCCCGTTGCCGATGTGTTGCCCCGTAGCGGTACTCATCTCGGACTGCACGGCCGAGGCGATGATTCCGAAGAACGGGTCGGCGATGTCGTTGACGAGGATGCCCACCAGGTCGGAAGTGGCAGCGGCCAGCGCGCTTGCCGGGCCGTTGACCACGTATTCCAGGTCCGCCACAGCGCGCAGCACCCGGGCGCGGGTGTTCTCGGCAACCGGGTAGTTGCCGTTCAGTACGCGCGAGACGGTCGCCGCCGAGACCCGCGCCCGCGCCGCGACATCCGCCAGCGTCACTGCCATAGTTCGCCCCGCCCCATGTCGGACCCCTTGTCCCTGCCTTGCGCCGCAGGCTAGCTTCTGCCGCGATGGAAAGCGCTTTCTACGCGATCCGGATTCGCGCTCGCCGTCGTCTTGCTCACCGTTGTCGTTCGCCGTCGTCCGTCGTCATCCGCTCGTTGTGCGCGCCCGGTGCCCGCACCGCGCCCGCCACGCGAGCCGAGTTCTCCAGAAGGGCCGGACCGTGACACGCCAGACCGTACGCATCGCCATGAACGGCGTGACCGGGCGCATGGGCTACCGCCAGCACTTGGTCCGTTCCATCCTCGCGCTGCGCGAACAAGGCGGCCTGGACCTCGGCGACGGCACGGTGATCTGGCCCGAGCCGGTCCTCGTCGGCCGCGCCGAGCACAAACTGCGTGCGCTGGCCGAGCGCCACGGCCTGGAGCACTGGAACACCGACCTGGACGCGGTGCTCGCGGACGACAGCATCGACATCTACTTTGACGCCCAGGTCACCGCTGCCCGCGAGGACGCGGTGAAGAAAGCGATTGCTGCCGGAAAGAATCTTTACTGCGAGAAGCCCACCGCCACCGGGCTCGACGGCGCACTGGAACTGGCGCGGCTGGCCGACGAGGCCGGCGTCAAACACGGTGTCGTCCAGGACAAACTCTTCCTGCCCGGCCTGCTCAAGCTCCGCCGCCTGGTGGAGGGTGGCTTCTTCGGCCGCATCCTGTCCGTACGGGGTGAGTTCGGTTACTGGGTCTTCGAGGGCGACTGGCAGTCGGCGCAGCGACCCTCCTGGAACTACCGCGCCGAGGACGGTGGCGGCATCGCAGTGGACATGTTCCCGCACTGGGAGTACGTCCTGCACGAGCTCTTCGGCCGCGTACGGACCGTACAGGCGCAGGTCACCACACACGTGCCGCGCCGCTGGGACGAGAGCGGCAAGCCGTACGAGGCCACCGCGGACGACGCCGCCTACGGCATTTTCCAGCTCGACGGCGGCATCGTCGCGCAGATCAACTCCTCGTGGGCGGTACGGGTACACCGGGACGAACTGGTCGAGTTCCAGGTGGACGGCACGGAGGGATCGGCCGTGGCGGGATTGCGTGGCTGCCGCGTCCAGCATCGGGCCGCGACCCCCAAGCCGGTCTGGAACCCGGACGTACCAACCACCGAGCCCTTCCGCGACCAGTGGCAGGAAGTCCCGGACAACGGGGCCTTCGACAGCGGCTTCAAGGCGCAGTGGGAGCTGTTCCTGCGTCACGTCGTACGCGACGAGCCCTGGCGCTGGGACCTGGCGGCGGGCGCGCGCGGTGTGCAGCTCGCCGAACTGGGGCTGAGGTCGTCAGCGGAAGGGCGCCGCCTGGACGTGCCGGAGCTAGGACGATGAGCGGGCGAGTGAACGGGCCCGGACCGATGACCGATCCCCTTCGTACCGACTCCGACTCCGTACGGACGGCCGCGGATCACCCACACCGCGCTGCCCCCTTCGTCTCCCGTACCGTCTTCGCCGCCGCCCACGTGGTCGCTGATCCCTTCGCTGACAGCACGCCGGACGGCCCGGCCGCCATTGACTGGGACACCACCCTCGCCTTTCGCCACCACCTGTGGTCGAACGGCCTCGGCGTGGCCGAGGCCATGGACACCGCGCAGCGTGGCATGGGGCTTGACTGGGCCTCGGCGGCCGAGCTGATCCGCCGTTCCGCCGCCGAGGCAGCGGCGGTCGGTGGGCGCATCGCTTGCGGTGTCGGCACGGACCAGCTGGGAGGTTCCTCGGCGAGCCTGGCCGACATCAAGGCGGCCTACGAGGAGCAGCTGTCTCTCGTCGAGGGCGCCGGAGCGCAGGCCATCGTCATGGCGTCCCGGCATCTCGCCGCGGCAGCCACAGGCCCGGAATCGTACACGGATATGTACGGACATCTGCTGCGTCAGGCTGCCGAGCCGGTGATCCTCCACTGGCTCGGCCCGACATTTGACCCAGCCCTGGAGGGCTACTGGGGCAGCTCGGAGCTGGACATCGCCACCGACACGTTTCTACAGATCATCGCCGAGCAGCCCACCAAGGTGGACGGTGTGAAGGTGTCACTCCTGGATGCCGGCCGAGAGGTCCAGCTGCGCCGACGCCTGCCGGACGGTGTGCGGTGCTACACGGGCGACGACTTCCACTACCCCGAGTTGATCGCCGGCGACGAACTCGGCTACAGCGACGCCCTGCTGGGCATCTTCGATCCCCTCGCCTCGCTGGCGGCGGATGCCGTACGCCTGCTCGACAGCGGCGACACGGCAGCGTTCCGCAAGCGGCTGGATCCGACCGTCACACTCTCCCGGCACCTCTTCCAGACACCGACGCGTTACTACAAGACCGGTGTCGTCCTGCTGGCCTGGCTTGCTGGTCACCAATCGCACTTCACGATGGTGGGAGGCCTCCAGTCGGCCCGATCACTGCCGCACTTGAAGCGCGCGTACGAACTGGTCGACGAACTGGACCTGTTCCCGGACCCGGAACTGGCGAAGTCCCGCATGCGTCAGCTGGAATCGGTACTCGGAGGCCGCGGGGCATGAGTGTCGAATTCAGTGGCGGAGCAGAAGGACCGATCGACCTGTTCGCCCGGTTCAGTCTCAACCAGCAGACGGTCAAGCAATGGTCCCTGCCCGAACTCGCTGACGGCTGCGCCCGAGCAGGAGTGCGCGGTGTCGGCCTCTGGCGTGCTCCGGTGCAGGAGTACGGAGTGGCTGCCGCCACCCAACTCGTACGGGATGCGGGGCTGGCCGTCACGAGTCTGTGCCGCGGTGGTTTCTTCACCGCTTCCGACCCGAAGGAGCGCGCGGACGCGCTGGCAGACAACCGGGCAGCCATCGAGGAGGCGTCCGCGCTCGGCACCGACACCCTCGTCCTCGTCTCCGGCGGGCTGCCACCCGGCAGCCGTGACCTGTACGGAGCTCGCGAGCGCGTCGCCGATGCGCTGGAGGAGCTGGCCCCGTACGCGGCCGAGGCAGGAGTGCGGCTCGCGATCGAACCACTGCATCCCATGTACGCGGCGGACCGCTGCGTCGTCTCGACTCTCGCCCAAGCCCTCGACCTGGCCGAACGGTTCCCGGCCGAGCGGGTGGGCGTGGTCGTGGACACGTACCACCTGTGGTGGGACGACACGATCGGCTCGCAGATCGAACGCGCGGGAAGCGCCGGACGCATCGCCGCTTTCCAACTCGCCGACTGGGTCACGCCCTTGCCTGCGGGCGTGTTGCTCGGGCGCGGTCAACTCGGTGACGGCGCGGTGGACCTGCGGTGGTTCCGCGAGCAGGTCGACGCCGCCGGCTACCGGGGGCCTATCGAGGTCGAGATCTTCAATCCGTCGCTGTGGGAGCGGCCGGGCGCCGAAGTGCTGGCCGAAGTCGTCGAGCGGTTCACCACTCACCTCGTGCACATTAGGTAACGATGGAATAACTCACCGGATCCGTGCAACCGTTCCCGGGCCGGGTGGGTCGTACATGTCGTCAGGCTCCCAGGGGAGAGGGAACCGGGGGGATCCGAGGGGGGATCAGGGGGCCGAACGGAGGGGGAATCGAGGGGTCCGGGTGCCAGAACCGGGCCCCTCGAAGTGTCCGCCGCGACGGTCGTCATCAAGGGCGCCGAGTCAGGCGCCGAGGCACTCGCCACGACACCCTCGCAAGCTGTGCAGCGCGCCCGCGGCGGACCCCGCCGCAAAGCCTCCGCAGCCAGCTCCGACGCGAGTTATCCACAGGCCCGAACGCGATGTCGGACCCTGGCGGTACGGTCGGTTCATGTTCAATGCAGCCGTGGTCGAAGGGGTCCTGGAGCGGATCACCTACGCCAATGAGGAGACCGGTTACACGGTTGCGCGTCTGGACACGGGCAACTCCGGTGACCTCCTCACTGTCGTCGGGTCGCTGCTGGGCGCACAGCCGGGGGAGTCGCTGCGTCTGGAGGGCCGTTGGGGCTCCCACCCGCAGTACGGACGGCAGTTCACCGTCGAGAACTACACCACCGTCCTGCCCGCCACGATCCAGGGCATACGGCGCTACCTCGGCTCCGGCCTGATCAAGGGCATCGGCCCGGTCATGGCCGACCGCATCGCCGAGTACTTCGGCCTGGACACACTCGACGTCATCGAGCAGGAGCCGAAGCGCCTCGTCGAGGTGCCCGGCCTCGGCCCGAAGCGTATGAAGCGGATCGCCGACGCCTGGGAAGAGCAGAAGGCGATCAAGGAGGTTATGGTCTTCCTCCAAGGGGTGGGCGTCTCCACCTCCATCGCGGTGCGCATCTACAAGAAGTACGGCGATGCCTCGATCTCCGTCGTCAAGAACGAGCCCTACCGCCTCGCCGCCGACGTGTGGGGCATCGGCTTCCTGACCGCCGACCGCATCGCCCAGGCCATCGGCATCCCGCAGGACAGCCCGGAGCGGGTCAAGGCGGGTCTGCAGTACGCCCTCTCGCAATCCACCGACCAGGGGCACTGTTACCTCCCGGAGGAGGAACTGATCGCCGCCTCGGTCAAGTTGCTGCATGTCGACACAGGCCTGGTCATCGACTGCCTCGGGGAGCTGGCGGCGAATCCGGAGGGTGTGGTCCGCGAGACCGTGCCCGCCCCGGACGGCGGGGACCCCATCACCGCCGTCTACCTGGTCCCCTTCCACCGGGCCGAGACCTCCCTGGCCTCCCAACTGCTGCGGCTGCTGGGCACGAGCGAGGACCGGATGCCGTCGTTCCAGACCGTGCATTGGGACAAGGCGTTGGCCTGGCTCGCCGAGCGTACGAAGGCCAGCCTGGCGTCGGAGCAGGAGGCCGCCGTACGGCTGGCACTCACGGAGAAGGTCGCGGTGCTGACCGGCGGCCCGGGGTGCGGAAAGTCCTTCACGGTCCGCTCGATCGTGGAGCTGGCCCGCGCCAAGAAGGCCAAGGTGGTCCTCGCGGCCCCCACCGGCCGGGCCGCCAAACGTCTCTCGGAGCTGACGGGCGTCGAGGCGTCCACGGTGCACCGGCTGCTGGAGCTCAAACCGGGCGGGGACGCCGCGTACGACAAGGACCGCCCGTTGGACGCCGACCTGGTCGTGGTCGACGAAGCGTCCATGCTCGACCTGCTGCTCGCCAACAAGCTGATCAAGGCGGTGCCGCCGGGCGCCCACCTCCTCCTGGTGGGAGACGTGGATCAGTTGCCCTCGGTGGGCGCGGGTGAGGTGCTGCGCGATCTGCTCGCCGAGCGCTGCCCGGTCCCGTCCGTACGGCTGACCCGGATCTTCCGCCAGGCCCAGCAGTCGGGCGTGGTCACGAACGCCCACCGCATCAACGTGGGTGTGCTGCCGATCACGGAGGGCATGACCGATTTCTACCTCTTCCCCGAGGAGGATTCCGAGGAGGCCGGGCGGGTCGCGGTCGATGTGGTGGCCCGCCGTATCCCGGCGAAGTTCGGCCTGGACCCGCGCCGGGACGTGCAGGTGCTCACTCCGATGCACCGTGGCCCGGCCGGTGCCGGCACGCTGAACGGACTCCTCCAGCAGGCCCTCACCCCGGCCCGGCCGGACGTGCCGGAGCGGCGTGTCGGCGGCCGGGTATTTCGGGTGGGCGACAAGGTGACGCAGATCCGCAACAACTATGAGAAGGGCGACAACGGCGTCTTCAACGGCACCGTCGGCGTCGTCACCAAGATCAACTCGGATGAGCAGTGGCTGACGGTGCTCACGGACGAGGACGAGGAGATCTCCTACGATTTCGACGAGCTGGACGAGCTGGCTCACGCTTACGCGGTGACCATCCACCGCTCCCAGGGCAGCGAATATCCGGCGGTGGTGATTCCGGTCACCACCGGCGCATGGATGATGCTGCAGCGGAACCTGCTCTATACGGGTGTTACGCGGGCAAAGCGACTGGTGGTGCTGGTCGGCTCCCGTAAGGCTCTGGGGCAGGCTGTACGCACCGTATCCGCCGGGCGGAGGTGGACCGCGCTACGTCACCGACTCGCAGGCGCAGTGCGTGGTCACCTCTTCCCCAAACGGGGCGAAGGGGAGCAGGATGGGCAGCTGGAGCGGCACTGAGTGCCGCCTGGAGGCCCTATGGCCGACCCCGAGTGCACAGGCAAGGTCCAAATGGGGGAAGGTATAGGCAGTCAGGGCACCTCGAAGAAGAGGCACAACGTCGGTGAGGGATGACGTGAGCGACAACTCTGTAGTACTGCGTTACGGGGACGGCGAATACAGCTACCCGGTCGTCGAGAGCAGCGTCGGCGACAAGGGCTTCGACATCTCGAAGCTGCGCGCCCAGACCGGTCTGGTGACCCTGGATTCCGGTTATGGCAACACTGCCGCGTACAAATCCGCGATCACCTATCTGGACGGTGAGAACGGGATCCTCCGGTACCGCGGCTACCCGATCGAGCAGCTCGCAGAGCGCAGCACGTTCGTCGAGACCGCCTACCTGCTGATCAACGGTGAGCTGCCCACCGTGGACCAGCTGGCGAACTTCAAGCAGGACATCACCTACCACACCCTGCTCCACGAGGACGTCAAGCGGTTCTTCGACGGCTTCCCGCGGGACGCCCACCCGATGGCGATGCTGTCCTCGGTGGTCAGCGCGCTGTCGACGTTCTACCAGGACAGCCACAACCCGTTCGACGAGCGGCAGCGCCACATCTCGACGATCCGGCTGCTGGCCAAGCTGCCGACGATCGCGGCGTACGCGTACAAGAAGTCGGTCGGCCACCCGGTGGTCTACCCGCGCAACGACCTCGGCTACGTCGAGAACTTCCTGCGTATGACCTTCTCGGTGCCGGCCGCCGAGTACGAGCTCGACCCGGTCGTGGTCAGCGCCCTGGACAAGCTGCTGATCCTGCACGCGGACCACGAGCAGAACTGCTCGACCTCCACCGTGCGCCTGGTCGGCTCCTCGCAGGCGAACCTGTTCGCCTCGATCTCGGCCGGCATCAACGCGCTGTGGGGCCCGCTGCACGGCGGCGCCAACCAGTCCGTGCTGGAGATGCTGGAGGGCATCCAGCGCGACGGCGGCGACGTCGACTCCTTCATCCGCAAGGTGAAGAACAAGGAAGACGGCGTGAAGCTCATGGGCTTCGGGCACCGCGTCTACAAGAACTTCGACCCCCGGGCGAAGATCATCAAGGCGGCGGCGCACGACGTCCTCTCGGCGCTCGGCAAGTCCGACGAGCTGCTGGAGATCGCGCTCAAGCTGGAGGAGCACGCGCTGTCCGACGACTACTTCGTCGAGCGCAAGCTCTACCCGAACGTGGACTTCTACACCGGTCTGATCTACCGGGCCATGGGCTTCCCGACCGAGATGTTCACCGTGCTCTTCGCGCTCGGCCGGCTGCCCGGCTGGATCGCCCAGTGGCACGAGATGATCAAGGAGCCGGGTTCGCGTATCGGCCGCCCGCGCCAGATCTACACCGGCATCGTCGAGCGCGACTTCGTCCCGGTCGAGGAGCGCTGAGGCACTCCCGGGTTTCCGGGACAGCAGTCGACCGGCCGGCCGCCCGCGTGGCGGCCCGAGCCGGTCCGCCCAGCAGAAAGCGCCCCGCCTCCAGATCCCCCCACGGGTCCGGAGCGCGGGGCGCTTCCCTTGTTCCCCGGGTCGGATTCCCCCCACGGGATCCGTCCGGGCGCTTCATGGTGGTACCGCGATCTGCCGGGACGCGCACGTACGGGAGGGCCGCTCAAAGCTCCCCGGGCACGTCGCCCCGGCCACGCGTTGCCGGGCAAAGTCCCCCAAGACCAGCCTGGCCGTTGCGGTGCAAGCCCCGCCGAGGTGCCTGCACCGTCCGGTTAGACTCGCGACCCCCCGCAATGGTTACGTTCCAATCGCTGTGATCTGGGTCTCTTGCCATAAGGGGGCGAATACGGTCAAGGGTCTCGATCTGGAGATCGAGACCCTTGAGTATGGGTGTTGTGTCAGATGTAGGGAAGTTGTGAAGGCGAAAAATTTTGCCGCCGCCTACATTTCGTCACCGGAAGCGCCGCAACCTGAGGCTGTTACTGACCACGAAGACCGAGGAGAAGGCCATAGCCGCCCCCGCGATCATCGGATTGAGCAGCCCGGCCGCCGCGAGCGGCACCGCCGCGACGTTGTAGCCGAAGGCCCAGAAGAGATTTCCTTTGATCGTGGCGAGCGTCCGGCGGGCCAGCCGGATGGCGTCGGCCGCGACCCGCAGGTCACCGCGTACGAGGGTGAGGTCTCCGGCCTCCATGGCGGCGTCCGTACCGGTCCCCATCGCCAGCCCCAGGTCCGCGGCGGCCAGGGCGGCGGCATCGTTGACGCCGTCGCCGACCATCGCCACGCTGCGGCCTTCGCCCCGCAGCCGCTCGACGACCGCGACCTTGTCCTCCGGCAGCACTTCCGCGATCACCTCGTCGATGTCGACCTCCGCCGCCACCGCATCGGCCACCGCTTTGTTGTCCCCTGTCAGCAGTACGGGAGAAAGCCCCAGCGCGCGCAGCCGGCGGACCGCCTCGGCGCTGCCCTCCTTGACGGTGTCGGCGACCGACAGCAGGCCGCGTGGCTGCCCGTCCCAGGCGACGAGCACCGCCGTCCGCCCCGCTGCTTCAGCGGCGTCCCTGGCGGCGGCCAGCGCCTCGGGCAGGCCTCCGGCCGTAAAAGTTTCCTCGGTCTCCTGGCGCAGCAGCCGCTCGCGCCCGACGAGGACGCTGTGGCCGTCCACCACGCCCCGTACGCCCAGACCCGCTACGTTCTCGAAGTTCTCCGGCTCCGGCAGCTCGCGCAAGCGCTCGCGGGCCCCTTCCGCGATGGCACGCGCGATCGGGTGCTCCGACGAGTGCTCCAGCGCGCCTGCCAGCCGAAGCAGATCCTCCTCGGCGACGCCCGGTGCCGGTACGGCCTCGTACAGGCTCATCCGGCCGGTGGTCACCGTGCCGGTCTTGTCCAGCACGACGGTATCGATGCGGCGAGTCGACTCCAGGACCTCAGGACCCTTGATCAGAATGCCGAGCTGCGCGCCGCGGCCCGTACCGACCATCAAGGCGGTCGGCGTCGCGAGACCGAGCGCGCAAGGACAAGCAATGATCAGTACGGCGACGGCGGCCGTGAAGGACGCGGTCGCATCGCCGGTCGCCAGCAGCCACCCGGCCAGCGTGCCGGCCGCGATCACCAGCACGACGGGCACGAACACGGCCGAGACCCGGTCGGCGAGCCGCTGCACACTGGCCTTGCCGCTCTGCGCCGCCTCGACCAGCGCGGCCATCCGCGCCAGCTGCGTGTCGCCGCCGACCCGGGACGCCTCGATCACCAACCGGCCGCTGGTGTTCACCGTCGCGCCCGTCACATCGTCACCGGGAGCCACGTCGACCGGCACCGATTCGCCGGTCAGCATCGAAGCGTCCACCGCGGCTCGGCCTTCGACGACCGTGCCGTCCGTGGCGATCTTCTCACCGGGGCGTACGACGAACCGGTCGCCGACAGCCAGCTGCTCCACGGGCACGCGGACCTCGCGCCCGTCCCGCAGCACCGCCACGTCCTTCGCGCCCAGCTCCAGCAGCGCTCGCAGCGCGGCGCCCGCCTTCCGCTTGGAACGGGCCTCCAGGTAACGGCCGAGCAGCAGGAATGCCGTCACACCGGCCGCGGCCTCCAGGTAGATGGCGGAGGAACCTTCGGTACGGGCCACGGTGAGGTCGAAACCGTGCCGCATACCGGGGCCACCCGCGTCGCCGAAGAACAGCGCCCACAGCGACCAGCCGAAGGCGGCGAGCGTGCCGAGGGAGACCAGAGTGTCCATCGTGGCGGCGCCGTGCCGTAGATTCGTCCAGGTGGCCCGGTGGAAGGGGAACGCGCCCCAGACCACGACGGGCGCGGCCAGCGTCAGGCACAGCCACTGCCAGTTGTCGAACTGGAAGGAGGGCACCATCGACAGCAGGACGACGGGAACGGCCAGGACCACGGATACGGTCAGCCGCTGGCGTAGCCCGGCCAACTCCCGGTCGTGGTCATCAGCGCCGTTCTCGGTGTCGGCTCTGTCGACGGCTTCGGGCGCGTTAGCGGGTGCTGTTCTCGCAGGCTCGGCCGGCGTCGGCCGCTGTGCCGTGTAGCCCGTCTTCTCGACCGTCGCGATCAGGTCGTCCACGGACACCCCGTCGCCGTACTCGACCCGCGCCTTCTCGGTGGCGAAGTTCACGGTGGCGCTGACACCCGGCAACCGGTTCAGCTTCTTCTCCACGCGCGCCGCGCACGAGGCGCAGGTCATGCCGCCGATGGCGAGCTCGACCCGCGCCTGCGTGGTCGTACCGGTCATCGGACTCAGGCCGCCAGACCGTCGAGTTCGTAGCCCGCCTCGTCGACCGCCGCGCGTACGGCCGACTCGTCCAGCGGCGCCTTGGAAACGACGGTCACCAGACCGGTGGAGGCGGACGCCTGAACCGAGTGCACGCCCGGGATCTCCGAGATCTCGGAGGAGACGGCGCCTTCGCAGTGGCCACAGGTCATGCCGCTGACCTTGTACGTGGTGGTGACGTCGCCGACCTGGACGTCGGCGGCCCCCGAGTGGCAGGTGCCCTCGGAGGAGCAGCAGGAGCCGTTGGTCGCTTCGGCAGTCATGGGTTTCTCCTTGTTGCGTGTGATCGCCGTGCTCGAAGTGTTCGCCATCAGGCGCGTATGGCGTAGGAAGACCGGGAACCGGAGGGTTTTCCGGTGCTTCCTGATGTCCACAACTCTATACCCCTAGGGGGTATGGATGCCAGGTGTTCGCTCTTGTCGCGTCGCTGGGCGTGCCGTCGTGCGTCGACCTTGAGGTATCGGCATCGGGGGAGGGCTGCGGACCGGCTCTTCCTGTGCGTGACAGTCGTCGTGCTCGCCTCTCCTGTACCTGGTTGCACGGCGCTTCGCCGGTCCCGTACGGTCCTGGATGCTCCGGCGGATGCCGCATCAAGTGCTCCTGTAGTGGGCATTCGCGCAGATGAGACGGCACGGAGCGTCGCTCGTAATGGTCTGCGGGGGACGCCGAAAGGGTGCCGGGGGCAGTGACCCGCAGGACGGGAATGCGCTGCCCGTTATGGTAGAAAAGCGGCTTATGTCGCAGTCTGCAACGCTCGTATTGATCATGGCGATCGCCGTGGCCGCCCCGCTCCTGGCATACGGCCTCGGCCGCTGGCTGCCCGTACCACTGGTCATCTTCGAGATCGTGCTGGGCATTCTGATCGGCCCGGACGTCCTCGGCTGGGCGCACCCGGGAGAAGCCGTCAACGTCCTGTCCGATCTCGGGCTCGCCACCTTGATGTTCATCGCCGGGTACGAGATCGAGTTCGCCAAGGTGCGCGGCGACACCCTCAAGCGCGCCGGCTACGCCTGGATCGTCGCGCTCGCCCTCGGCCTGGCCATCGCCTTCGGCTTCGCCGCCGGCGACATCACCAAGGCGATCGTCGTCGGTACCGCGCTCACCAGTACGGCCCTCGGTACCGTGCTGCCCGTCCTGCGTGACTCCGGGGACCTGGGCACCCGCTTCGGCTCGGTGATGATGGCCACCGGCGCGGTCGGCGAGTTCGGACCGATCATCGCGATGGCGCTGCTGCTCAGCGGCCGCAACCCCGGCGAATCGGCCATCCTGCTCTTCGCCTTCGCGCTGCTGACCGCCGGAGCCGTCTATTGGGCCCTGAAGCCCAGCCCGATGTGGTTCTACCGGATCATCGCGCGCACCCTGCACAGCAGCGGCCAGTTCGCCATCCGGCTGTTCGTCCTGCTGCTGGCCGTCATGCTCGGCATTTCCCAGGTGTTCGGGCTGGACATCCTGCTGGGCGCGTTCGCGGCCGGGATCATCATGCGGCTGGTGCTGCACGAGGCGGCGCCGGACAGCAGTCAGGAAATCCTCGGAAGGCTGGAGGCGATGGGCTTCGGCTTTCTGGTGCCGGTGTTCTTCATCGTCACCGGCGTCGAGTTCGACCTGTCGTCCCTCTTCGAGAACGGCAGCTCGCTTCTGCTCCTGCCGCTCTTCCTCGCTCTCCTGCTGGTCGTACGCGGGCTCCCGCTCGTCCTGCTCGCGCCCCGCGACCTGGGCCGCAAGGACCGCGCCGCGCTGATGCTGTACGGGTCGACGGCGCTGCCCCTGGTCGTCGCGATCACGACGATCGGCCGGGACAGCGGCGTACTCGACGCGGGGGAGGCGGCGGCCATGGTGGGCGCCGCGATGATCTCCGTACTGGTCTTCCCGTTGGTGGCGATGCGGTTGCGAGCCGGAGCGGAGGGGCTGGCGCCGCTGCCGGAGGGGCCGCGGGAAGGCGCGTCGGAGTCCTGGTGAGCGGCCGCGGTCGCCTTCCGTGCCTCACCGCAGCAGGTTGACGCTGGACAGCGTGGTGAAGACGAGCACCAGACGCTCGAAGAGCGCCTGGTCGATACGGTTAACAGCGGCCCGCCCGAGAAACGCGCCGACGGGTACGGCCAGTACGAGCAGAGCGTCCAGCACCAGCGCGTTCCTATCGATCAGCCCGAGTCCTACGCTGAACGGCAGCTTGACCAGATTGACGATCAGGAAGAACCACGCGGCCGTTCCCAGGAAACCGAGCATCGTGAATCCGGCGGAGAGCAGGTAGAGCGACATGGCGGGGCCGCCGGCGTTGGCGACCATCGTGGCGAAACCGGCGACCAGCCCGAAAGCCAGGGCGCGACCGTGCTGTGTGCGAGCGGTGGGGGCACCGGGCGAGGCCGTGCCGCACTCCGTATCCGTACGGCCCTTCGGCGCGCCCGTTGTATCCGATCCGCCGCTCGCCGTACGCGTCCTCCGGCGCTGCCACAGGTAGTGCGCAACGATCGTCAGCAAAAGTACGCCGATGGTGCGACGCATGACTGCGTCATCGACGCGGGCCACGAACACCGCGCCCAGCAACACGCCCGCGGCCACCGACGGCAGCAGGCGGAGCAGCGCGGGCCAGTCGGCGTGGCGTCGGTAAGCGCTTACTGCCAGCACGTCGCCCACGAGAAGCAGCGGCAGCAGTGCACCCGTGGACTGCTTTGCGGGCAGTACGGCTGCGAAGAGGGCGACGCTGATGGCGCCGACGCCGCTGACGGCCATCTTGGAGACGCCGACGAGCAGAGCGGCCGCCACCAGCGCGCCGATTTGGAGGATGCCCGGGTCGGTCACGCGCCAGGGGCAGGGGCGCGGACGGCGTCCGAAGCGCGCAACGTATCCGCGGGGCGCGCGGTGCCTGAAGGGCGCGTGGTTCCGGCGTCGTACGTACCGGCTTCTCCTGCGGCAGCGCGTACGTCCGCGACCCGGACCGGCTCGCCGGTGCGACGGGAGCGGTCGCACGCCTCGGCGATGTACAGCGCCTCCAGCGCCTCGGCGGGCGAACACGGGCTGTCCGCGCGGCCGGCGGCCACGTCCACGAAGGCACCCAGTTCGGTGACATACGCGTCGTGGAAGCGCTCCATGAACGTCGTGTACGGGGCGGACCGCTGCCAGGAGACGTGCGGTTCGGCGCTCGGCAGCGGGGCCCGGTCGTCGAGCCCGACGATCCGCGCGCCCTTGGAGCCGCAAACCTCCAGGCGGACATCGTGACCCGCGCCGTTGTAGCGGGTGGCGGTGACGGTGGCCAGCGTGTCGTCGTCGAAGCGCAGCAGCGCGGCGCAGGTGTCCACGTCGTCGCCGTCGGCGAAGAACGACGCGCCCCGGTTGGCGCCCTGGGCGTACACGGAGACGACTTCGCGGCCGGTGAGCCAGCGCAGGATGTCGAAGTCGTGAATGCTGCAGTCGCGGAAGAGCCCGCCGGAGGTGGGGATGTAGACCGCGGGTGGCGGCGACTGGTCGCTGGTGCAGGCGCGCAGCGTGTGGATCCAGCCGAGGTCGCCGGACCGCAGTGCCTCCCTGGCCGCTTGGTAGCCGCGGTCGAAGCGCCGCTGGAATCCGATCTGTACGGGGACGGAACCGGCCTCGGCCCGTTCCACGACGGCGACCGTGCCGGGCACGTCCAAGGCCACCGGCTTCTCGCAGAAGACCGGCACCCCGGCATCCAGTGCCTGGTGGATCAGCTCTGCATGCGCACTGGTCGCAGCGGTGATCACGACGCCGTCCAAGCCGTCCGCGTACATCTGGGGGAGCGTTTCGGCGGCCTCGACGCCGAGCGTGTCCGCGAGGACACGGGCGCGGGCGGCGTCGGCATCGGCGACGACGATGCGGTCCACGCCGGGGACGGACTTCAGTGTCTCGGCGTGGAACGCTCCGATGCGTCCGGTGCCGATCAGGCCGATCTTCATGTGCCAACTCCTGTCGTCTGGGGCGAGGGGGCGGGGGGCCGGAGCGTTTCGAGGAGGCGCGGAGAGGGCGATGGAACGTTTCGGCGCCTGTGCGGCGGGCGGGCGCGCGCGAGGCGGTGTCACATCGCGGTCCGAGAACGCGGCGCGGTCACAACAACACTTTCCAGCCTCGCCGCAGACTGTATGTCAGGACGTATGGATGTCAATACTTATTGGCAGGGTAGGCCGGAGACGGGCGGGTATGCAGGCGGCTGGAGGCGTGTCGCGGCGAGCCCGTGGCGTATGCACCCGGGCTTGGTCTTGTGCGGTTGGTCTTGTGCGGTTGGGGTTGGGCTACGGGTTGGTGAGCCGGGCGGTGTCCGCGTCCTTGGCGGCACGGATGTCGCGGTCGACGGCGCGTAGGAGGGTGAGGAGCATGCCGTTGAGGGGTGTGGGAATTCCGTGGCGTTCTCCGGCGCGTACCACCGCACCCGTGATGTGTTCGTGCTCCAGAGGACGGCCGGCCAGGCGGTCGTAGAGCATGGACGAGCCGCCGTCCGGCGGAACCAGTCCGTACATTTCCAGTACGCGGTCGATGTCGGCGTCGCCGATATCCGCGCCCTCGGCCCGTGCCACGGTGGCGGCTTCGCGCAGGATGTCGCGGGTGAGGGTGGCCATACCGGGATCGGCGAAGATGCCCATGCGCTGCTGGAGGAGGGCGGTGAGCGGGTTGGCGGCGAGGTTGGTGAACAGCTTCCGCCAGGCGGTCGTCGTGAAGTCCGGTACGGCTATGACCTTGAGGCGGTCCGTGCTGAGCAGATCGGCGAGGCGGGCAGCCGTCGGGCCGTCGGGGACGTGGATCTCGTTGCCCGCGTAATGCCGGACGTGGCCGGGAGCGGTGCACTCGGCCGATGCGTAGATGACCGCGGGCAGGATGTTCGTACCGTCGGGGGCGTGCGGGGCGGTGCGTTCGGTGTGGTCGATGCCGTTCTGGAGGGCGACGACGACCGTGCCGGGGTGGCAGAGCCGGTGCAGCCAGCCGGAGGTGCCGGCGGTGTCCTGGGCCTTGGTGGTCAGGAAGACCCAGTCGGCGGGCCCGGCCGTTTCCGGATCGGTGGCGAAGCGTACGGCGGCGTCGAGGACTTCGCCGTCCGTTTCGAGCGTGAGCCGGTTCAGCGGAGTGCGCAGGCACAGGGTGACGTCGTGTCCGGCCCGGTCGGCGAGCGTCGCCACGAAGCCGCCGATCGCGCCACCGCCGATCACGGCGATGCGGTGGGGCGTGGCCGGTGCGGGTATCGGTGGCATGCATCGAGCCTAAGTGGTCGGGTGGCGGTTGCGGAGGCCCCGCGCACCGGCTGCGCGGGGCCCGGTAGGAGGCGGTGTCAGTCCTTGTCGCGGCGCCCGCCGTGGCCGGGGCGCTGGGCGACCCAGGTGCGGATGGTGTCGGCGAACCAGTACGGTCTTCCGCCTTCCACCAGGTCAGGTTGCGGCAGAAGTCCGTGCTTGCGGTAGGAGCGCACGGTGTCCGGCTGGACCCTGATGTGTGCGGCGATCTCCTTGTACGACCAGAGTCTGCGGTCGGTCATAGGTCTTGCACCTCCCTCAGCCGCCCGCAGCGACGGCCGGAGAGCCGATGGAAGAACTGCGCGCGGTCTGGTGATCACTCAGCCTGTGCCCGGTGAACGACTCTGAGTGAGCAAGGGCGAGGGGCTGTTGATCGGCTGTGACGGAAGACCCGCGTAACGGTGACAGCTGTGACGTTCGGGGCATCACTGTCACGAAGTGAGGAAGGTGAAGGAGGTGGGAAGAGAGAGGGCGGGGGTAGGAGGTACGGGGGTGTGAGAGCGGATACGGGCCGCCGGCCACCGGCCGTCTTCGGGCTTCAAGCTTCCGCTCCCGCGGCCGTCTTCCGCAGTTCGTGTTCGAGGTCCTCCAGAGCCATGCCCTTGGTCTCCGGGGCGTAGCGCTTGCAGAAGAGCAGGGACAGGACGCACATCAGGCCGAAGACCCAGAACGTAACGCCGGCGCCCACAGCGTCGAGGAGGACGGGGAAGACCAGCGCCACGGTGAAGTTGACCAGCCACATCACGAACACCGCGGCGCCCATGGCCAGGCCGCGTACCTTGAGCGGAAACATTTCTGCAAGCAGGAGCCAGACACCCGTGTTCAAGGTGGCCTGCATGAAGCCCATGTACAGGACCATCAGAGCGAGGACGAGGTAGCTGACGCCGGTGGACTTCGGGAGGTGGAAGGAAGCACCCAGCAAGGCCAGTGAGACGGTCATCCCGGAAAGGCCGGTGAGCAGCATCGGTCGTCGTCCGACCTTGTCGATCAGCGACATCCCGATCGCGGTCGCGATGACGGAGATGGCGCCCACCGCGATGGTGGCGGTGATCGCTGCGTTGGTGCCCAGACCCGTGGACTGGAGGATCTTGGGCGCGAAGTAGATGACGGCGTTGACGCCGGTGATCTGCTGGACGATCGCCAGCCCGACACCGATGAGGAGAATGCGCCGCACCCAAGGAGTACGCAGTTCCTGCCAGGCGCCGCGCTGTGCCTCGGCCTCCAGCGCACGCGCTTGATTGATACGGCCCAGCTCCCCGTCGACCTCGTCGGCGGGCAGCGTGCGCCGCAGCACGTGCGCGGCCTGTTCCGTACGGCCCTTGCTGATGTACCAGCGCGGTGTGTCGGGCAGGAAGAAAAGCCCGATGAACAGGGCGACAGCGGGCAGCGCCGCCAGGCCGAGCATCCAGCGCCAGGCTTCCCACTGGGCGAGGACTGCGTTGATGAGGTACGCCAGCAGCTGGCCGCTGACGATCATCAGCGAGTTGAAGGAGACCAGCCGGCCGCGGATGTGCGGTGGTGCTATCTCCGAGAGGTACAACGGCGTGATCACCGAGGCGCTGCCCACCGCCAGGCCCAGGGCGAAGCGCGCCACGACCATGAAGGGGACGGTGGGCGCGAGCGCCACCGCCAGGGCGCCGCCGATGAACACCGCGCCCGCCCACAGCAGGGAGTTGCGCCGGCCCAGCACGTCCGACATCCGCCCGCCGGCCAGCGACCCGAAGGCCGCGCCGATCAGCAGGGCGCTGGTGATGACGCCCTCGCCGAGCGAGCTGAGGCCGAAGTGCCGCTCCATGTAGGGGAGCGCGCCGGAGACGACCCCGGTGTCGTAGCCGAACAGGGCTCCTCCGAGCGCGGCGATGGCGGCGATGGCGAGGATGAAGCGTTTGGCGTTCCGGCCGGGGGAGGGGGCGGAGGACGGCGGGGAAACGGCGTGGGCGGCGGACGTAGATGTGCGGACATTTGCGTTGCCTTGCGCGGCCGATCGCGTGGCGTCGGGCCCGCCCGTCTCGCCTGCTCCGTCCGCGGGGGTCGCCGATCTGGTCGGTGCGGCCATCGTCATCGGCTCCAGTTCTTCTTGACGTACGCGTCGATCTGCTCGCGCATGAAGCGGGCCGACTCCTTCGCGCGCTCCTCCCATGCGAACACGGAGGAGACGAGAGTGCCGTCGAAGCCGTTGGCGGCCAGTTCGCGGAAGAGCTCGTCGAAGTCCACCTCGCCCTGTCCGATGTCCAGGTGCTGGTGAATGCGTACGGCCGAGCCGGGAGGGTTGACGATGTAGCGCAGGCCGGAGGAGGCGGTGTGGTCGAAGGTGTCGGCGAGGTGGACCGCGGTGGTCAGTCCGCCGGCGTGCCTGAGGATGCCCGGGGCGTCGTCGCCCTGATGGAAGGTGTGCGGCGCGCAGTACAGGAAGGACACCAGCGGGGAGTTGATGCCGCGGATCAGGTCGACCGCGGTGTGCCCGTCCTCGATGAAGTCGTCCGGATGCGGTTCGAGCGCGAGCGTGATGCCCTCGCGCTCGAAGAGCGGCAACAGTTCCTCCAGCGACCGCCAGAACTGGCCCTCGCTGCGGTCCGCCTTCTCCGGACGCCCGTTGAACTCCGAGTTCATGGCGTTCACGCCGAGGTCGGCGGTGATCTGGATGGCGCGCTTCCAGTAGCGGACGGCGGCCTGCCGCTCGTCCTCGTCCGGGGAGGACCACTTGTACAGGGGGAGTACGGAGGAGATGCCGACGCCCGCCGCGGACAGCTCCCTGCGGAATCTGCGGACGGTGGCGTCGTCGATGCGCGGGTGCAGGAAGAACGGGTTCACGTCGTCGCGTGGTGACAGCTCGATCCACTCGTAACCCAGCTCGGCCACCAGGGCGGGAAGTTCGAGCAGCGGTACGTCGCGGAACATGTACGGGTCGAGAGCGATCTTCACGAGGGGGAGACCTTTCGAAGGGAGCCTGCCGAGGGGGACTTGTCGGGGAGGACTTGTCGAGGGGAGATCGTTCGAGTGAAGGCGCGGCCCGCAGGACGGGCCCGCAACGGGGCCGGAACATGACCGGCGTCCCAGCTCAAAACGGCCGGACGGCAGCCCGGACACCGGCCATGTCGCAAAGGCGACACACCGGCCGTAACACAGCACGGCGCGATGGCAGGAAGACAGCACGGCGCACCGACAGGAAGACGAGCCCGCGCGCCAGCCGGAACAAGAGCCGACACTCCAGCCGCCACGCGGCACGGCTCATCGACCCTGACAGGAATCGGAACACACCCGCGGCAGCAGCCCCAGCCGCCGCGGACTAAGCAATAAGTCCGCCGTCGCCTCAGCGGTACAGCGCGGGCCGCTCCACCAGCTCGACCTCGACGCGCTCGCCGGTGGCCTGGGCCCGTACGCCCGCTTCGCACACCGCGGCCGCCGCGTAGCCGTCCCAGCAGCTGGGGCCCTCGACCTCGCCGCGTCGCGTGGCGTCCACCCAGCGCTGCACCTGCCGGTCGTACGCCTCCTCGAAGCGCTCCACGAAGCCCGGGGTGATCGAGCCGCCCCATTTGCCGGCCGCGTTGATGAACACGCCGTGGTCGTCGCCGATCCGGGCGGTGCCGCCTTCGCAGACGGCCTCGCAGCCGACCTGGTAGCCGAAGCCGCAGTTGACGAACAGCTCGGTGTCCACGATCTGCCCGGCCGCGGTCTCGAAGAGGATCAACTGCGGGTCGCTCAGGCCCTCGGGCGCGTGGCCGCTGGGGGCCGGGCGCAGCACGCGTACGGCGGTGATCTCCTCGTCCAGCAGCCAGCGCGTCACGTCGATCTCGTGGACGACCGAGTCGTGGATCATCATGGCGTTGGTGAAGCCGGGCGGCGTGTCGGCGTTGCGGTGCTTGTTGTGCAGCATCAGGGGCCGGCCGTACGCGCCCTGGTCGAGCAGGGCCTTGAGTTTGAGGTAGTCGGCGTCGTACCGGCGCATGAAGCCGACCTGCACCCGGCGGCGCCCGAGCCGCTGTTCGGCCTCCAGGACGCGCAGCGCGGAGGCCGGGTCGGGAGTAAGCGGTTTCTCGCACAGCACCGGAAGGTCGCGCGCGAACGCCGCGAGCAGGGCTTCCTCGTGGGCCGCGCCCGGCGAGGCGATCAGTACGGCGTCGACGCTCGGGTCCGCCATGGCGGCGGCCGGGTCGGTGTGGGGTGTACAGCCCTCGATGCCGTCGGCGACGCGTTTGGCCCGGTCCGCGTCGATGTCGACGACGGCCGCCACCCGCGCGCCGCTGATGACGTCGTTGAGGCGGCGCACGTGGTCGGCGCCCATGCGGCCGGTGCCGACGACCGCGACGACGAGCGTTGCGTACTGGCTCATGTGGCAGAACTCCTTGCTCCGTACGGGAGGTTCTCAGGCGCCGCAGGAGCGCAGGAAGCGGCGGGTGCGCCGGGCGATCGGCAGGGGCTGGTCGGCGGGGCAGGGGTACATGTCCTGCTCGACGATGGCGAAGAGGTCCACGTCCAGTTCCTGGGCGGCCTCCAGGACGGGCGGCAGCGCGGGCACGCCGAGCGGCGGCTCGCACATCACGCCCTGCCGGACCGCGGGCCCGAAGGGCGTGCCCTTCGCGACGACGTCGGCGAGGATGTCCGGGTCGACCTGCTTGAGGTGGAGGTAGCCGATCCGTTCGCCGTAGGTCTTGATGAGCTTGACGTTGTCGCCGCCGCAGTACGCGTAGTGCCCGGTGTCCAGGCACAGGTTGACCAGGGAAGCGTCGGTCCCGTCGAGGAAGCGCTCGACGTGTTCCTCGGTGTCGATGTGGGTGTCGGCGTGCGGGTGCACGACGATGTCGAGGCCGAACTCCTCGCGTACCTGCTTGCCCAGCCGTTCCATGCCGCTGTTCAGGTGGTGCCACTGCTCGGTGGTCAGCTCGCGCGGCTCCAGTTCCTCGGCGGTCTTGTCGTCGCGCCAGAAGGAGGGGATGACCACGAGGTGCTTGGCGTTCATCGCCCGGGTGAGGGTGGCGACCTCGCTGACGTGCGCCCAGGTCTTGTCCCATACGTCCGGTCCGTGGTGCAGCGAGGTGAAGATGGTGCCGGCCGAGACCTTCAGGTCGCGTTCGCCGAGCTCCGCGTGGAGGACGGCGGGGTCGGTGGGCAGGTAGCCGTACGGGCCGAGTTCGATCCACTCGTACTGGGCCTCGGCGACCTCGTCGAGGAAGCGCCGCCAGGGGACTTGTTGGTCGTCGTCGGGAAACCAGACTCCCCAGGAGTCGGGGGCCGATCCGATGCGCAGGCGGTCGAGGACGCGCGGGACGGCATGGGGAACGGACATGCTGCGGCTCTCCTTTCGCCGGTCGACGGTGACCGGGAAGGCGCGGGGCTGGGTTGTGGGGCACAGCCTCCATCCCGGTCAGAGGAGTGTCAAGACTTCGTCCTGACATAAGGACTTAAGGACTTTGTAACTCGGGAGTAGGGCGGAGGGGTGTGTGTGGGTGACGGCGGGACGTGATGTTGCCGGACCGCTTTCAACGTCAGAATGTAAGGACAAAGTATTGACAGTGCCTCGCAAGCCCGGTTAGACCTGTGGTCAGCGACGAACCGAAGGGGCCCACATGAGCGAGCCGCGGCAGGCCGGAGAAATGGGACGGGCCGACGAGGCCGTAATGTCCGGTCATTTGGCCGGCCCGTACGACCTGATCACCCTCGGCCGTATCGGTGTGGACATCTATCCGCTGCAGACCGGCGTTCCGCTGGCCCGGGTCGAGACGTTCGGGAAGTTCCTCGGCGGCTCGGCCACCAACGTCGCGGTCGCCGCCGCCCGGCTGGGGCGGCGCACCGCCGTCATCAGCCGCACCGGCCGCGATCCGTTCGGCGACTACGTCCACGAGGCGCTGCGCGACTTCGGGGTGGACGACCGCTGGGTGACGCCCGTTGAGGAGTACCCGACGCCCGTCACCTTCTGCGAGATCTTCCCGCCGGACGACTTCCCGCTCTACTTCTACCGCCGCCCCAAGGCCCCCGACCTGGTCATCCATCCCGAGGAGCTGGACCGCGACGCCGTACGGGCCGCCCGCATCTTCTGGATGACCGGCACCGGCCTGTGCGAAGAACCCAGCCGCGGCGCCACCCTCGCCGCTTTGGAAGCCCGCGCCAAATCGGGCATCACCGTCTTCGATCTGGACTGGCGGCCGATGTTCTGGGGTGGTGAAGGCGGCGCGTCCGGCGACGGCGGTGCCACCGGGGCCGCCGCGATGGCCGCGGCCCGCCCGTACTACGAGGCCGCGCTCGCGCACGCGACCGTCGCCGTCGGCAACGTCGACGAGGCCGAGGTCGCCACCGGCGTCCGCGAACCGAAGCGGTGCGCGCAGGCGCTGCTCGACATGGGTGTCGAACTGGCCGTCATCAAGCAGGGGCCGAAGGGCGTGCTGGCCGTGCACCGCGACGGCCGCACCGCCGAGGTGCCGCCCACCCCCGTAGAGGTCGTCAACGGCCTGGGCGCCGGTGACGCTTTCGGGGGCGCGCTCTGTCACGGGCTGCTGTCCGGTTGGGAGCTGGAGCCGATGATGCGGTACGCCAACGCCGCAGGCGCGATCGTCGCCTCGCGGCTGGCCTGTTCGTCCGCCATGCCGACGCGCGACGAGGTCGAGGAATTCCTCGCCGCGCGCTGAGCGCCGGGTGCGGACCGCCGTACGCCCACCCCGGTGCCACAGGAGAAATTCGCGCCGATGTCACCGCGCACCCGCCCCGCCCGCCGAGTGCCCGACCGGGCGCCCCGCCCGGCGGCGCCCGTACGAACCCGTCCCACCAGAAGGTGAGAACCGCCTTGACCACTCGGATCTCCGACATCGTGACGCTGCGGGCCCGGCACCCGGAAGCCGTCGCACAGGCCGCGGCGCGCCGTACCCGCCGCCCCCTGATCGGCGACAGCGGCCGCCTGATGATCGTGGCGGCCGACCATCCGGCGCGCGGCGCGCTCGCCGTCGGCGACCGCGCACTGGCCATGGCCAACCGCGTCGACCTGCTGGAACGGTTGTGCCTGGCACTGTCGCGCCCCGGTGTGGACGGCGTGCTCGCCACCGCCGACATCCTGGAGGACCTGCTTCTGCTCGGCGCCCTCGAAGGCAAGGTCGTGATGGGCTCGATGAACCGGGGCGGTATCGCCGGTGCCTCCTTCGAGATGGACGACCGGTTCACCGGCCACCGCCCGCAGGACATCGCCCGGCTCCGCTTCGACGCCGGCAAACTGCTGCTCCGTATCGACTACGAGGACGCCGGCTCGCTGGCCACCCTGGAGGCCACGGCGCGCGCCATCGACGCCATGGCGGAGCGGGAACTGCCCACCTTCGTGGAGCCGTTCCTCTCGCGCCGGGTGGACGGAAAGGTCGTCAACGACCTGAGCGCGGAGGCCGTCACGAAATCCGTGGCCATCGCCTCCGGGCTGGGCGGCACCTCCGCGTACACCTGGCTGAAGCTGCCGGTGACCGACGATCCCGACGCCATGGCGCAGGTCTGCGAGACCTCGACGCTGCCGACGGTGCTGCTCGGCGGCGACATCAAGGGCACGGCGGCGGACCAGGAAGCGGCGTACGAGAAGTGGCGCAAGGCGCTGCGGCTGCCGACCGTACAGGGATTGGTGGCGGGGCGGTCGCTGCTCTATCCCGCCGACGGGGACGTGACGGCGGCCGTGGACACCGCCGTGTCATTGCTCCAGCGGTGACTGTCAGTGGTCAGGAGGAGACTTACGAGCATGACGAACGAGCTGAGGAACACCACCGACTTCCACCTCAAGGCCGGTGCCGCGGCCGACGGGCCGTACGAACTGGTCATCGCGCCGGAGACGGCGGGCTGGGGCTATTCGTCCCTGCGCGTGCTGCGGCTGCCACCCGGCGGGAGCCACACCTTCGAAACCGGCGACAGCGAGTGGATCGTGCTGCCGCTGAGCGGCGGCTGTACGGTCACTGCCGACGGCGGCGCACCCTTCGAACTGGCCGGGCGCAAGGACGTGTTCAGCGGGGTCACGGATTTCGCGTACGTACCGAGAGACGCCGAGGTGGAGATCGGCAGCGCGGCCGGCGGCCGGTTCGCGCTGACCGGCGCCCGCTGCACGCGCCGGCTGCCCGCCCGCTACGGCCCCGCGAGCGAGGTGCCCGTGGAACTGCGCGGTACGGGCTCCTGCTCGCGCCAGGTCAACAACTTCGGCGCGGCCGGCGTCTTCGAGTGCGACAAGCTCATCGCCGTCGAAGTGCTCACGCCCGGCGGCAACTGGTCCTCGTATCCGCCTCATAAACACGACGAGTGCCGGCCCGGTGAGGAGAGCGAGCTGGAGGAGATCTACTACTTCGAGATCGCCTCAGCGCACGGCACCGAAGGGCTCGGCTACCAGCGCGTGTCGCCGTCCGGCAACGGCCGCGGCACGGACGTCCTCGCCGAAGTCCGCAGCGGCGACGCCGTCCTGATCCCCGACGGCTGGCACGGCCCGTCCGTCGCCGCGCCGGGACACGCCATGTACTACCTCAACGTGATGGCGGGGCCGGGCGAGGAGCGCGCCTGGCTGATCTGCGACCACCCCGACCACGGCTGGATCCGCGGCACCTGGCCCGACCAGCCCGTGGACCCCCGTCTGCCCCTCTACGAAGCCCCCGCGGGAGACCCACGATGACCACTCGACGCCGCACCGTGGCGCAGGCCCTGGTCGAGTTCCTGGCCCACCAGTACACGGAGCGGGACGGCGCCGCGGCCCCCGGCGGCCAGGACGGCGCGCCCGTCCGGCACCGCCTGATCAACGCCTGCTGGGGCATCTTCGGGCACGGCAACGTGGCCGGCATCGGCCAGGCCCTCCTGGAGTCGGGCCCGGACACGATGCCCTACCTCCAGGGCCGCAACGAGCAGGCCATGGTGCACGCCGCCGTGGGTTACGCCCGGCAGTGCGACCGCCTGTCCGCACACGCCGTCACGACCTCCATCGGCCCCGGCGCCACCAACCTCGTCACCGGGGCCGCTCTGGCCACGGTCAACCGCCTCCCGGTCCTGCTCCTGCCCGGCGACACCTTCGCCACCCGCCCCGCCGACCCCGTGCTCCAGCAGCTCGAAGTCCCGTATGCCGGAGACGTGTCGGTCAACGACGCCCTGCGCCCGGTCTCCCGCTACTTCGACCGGATCACCCGCCCCGAAGCGCTGATCCCGGCCGCCCTCCAGGCCATGCGGGTGCTCGCCGACCCCGTGGAGACCGGCGCCGTGACGCTCGCGCTGCCGCAGGACGTCCAGGCCGAGGCGTACGACTGGCCCGAGGAGTTCTTCGCCGACCGCGTGTGGCGGGTGCCCCGTCCGGCACCCGACGCCGCCGCGCTCGCCGATGCCGTACGGGCGGTACGGGCCGCCGAGCGGCCACTGATCATCGCGGGCGGCGGTGTCCACCACAGCGGGGCGGAGGACGCGCTGCGCGCCCTTGCCGACGCCACCGGCATCCCCGTCGCCTCCACCCAGGCCGGCAAGGGCTCACTGCGCCACGACCACCCCGCCGACGTGGGCGGCATCGGCCACACCGGCACGGCCACGGCCGACGCGCTGGCCCGCCGCGCCGACCTCGTTCTCGGCGTCGGCACCCGCTACACGGACTTCACCACCGCTTCCGCCACCCTCTTCGCCGCCCCCGGCGTCCGCTTCGTCAACCTGAACATCGCCTCCTTCGACGCCCACAAGCTCGCCGCCACCTCGCTCGTCGCCGACGCCCGCGCCGGACTGCAAGCGCTTACCGAGGCCCTGTCCGGACACCGCGTCGCACCGGCCTACGAGGAGGAGTACGCCGCCGCCAAGTCCCGCTGGGAATCCCTCGTCGACGCCGCCTACGCCGCGCCCGACGACTCCGTACGCCCCTCCCAGACCCAGGTCCTCGGCGCGCTGGACGCCACCGTCGGCGAGCAGGACGTGATCATCAACGCGGCCGGCTCGCTCCCCGGCGACCTGCACAAACTGTGGCGGGCCCGCTCCCGCCGCCAGTACCACCTGGAGTACGGCTACTCCTGCATGGGCTATGAAATCCCCGCCGCCATCGGCGTCCGCCTGGCCGCGCCGGACCGCCCCGTATGGGCCCTGGTCGGTGACGGCACGTACCTGATGATGCCCACCGAGATCGTCACCGCGGTCCAGGAAGGCATCAACATCAATGTGGTGCTGCTCCAGAACCACGGCTACGCCTCCATCGGCGGCCTCTCCGAGCAGACCGGCGGCGAGCGCTTCGGCACGGCGTACCGCTACCGCGCCGCCGACGGCACGTATACGGGCGAACCACTGCCCGTGGACCTCGCCGCCAACGCCGCGTCCCTCGGCATGCACGTCATCCGCGCCGCGACCGTCGGCGAACTGCGCGCCGCGCTCGCGACGGCCCGCGCCGACGAGCGCCCCACATGTGTCTATGTCGAGACCGCAACGGCCGACACTGTGCCGGGCGCGCCCGGCGCCCAGGCCTGGTGGGATGTTCCTGTGGCCGAGACGGCGACGCGTCCGGCGGCGGTCGAGGCCCGCAAGGAGTACGACCGGCACGCCGCCGAGCGCCGCCGCCACCTCTGACACCGCGCGTCACAACCCACGACCCGCAGCCGACCGAACCGCCTCCCGACCAGCCCTCCGCCCACCGTCCTCCCTGAGAAAGGCCCCCGCATGAAGACCATCAACCACTGGATCGGCGGCAAGCCCGTCGAGGGTCTCTCCGGCTCCTTCGGGCCGGTCTACAACCCCGCGACCGGCGCCCAGGAGAAGCGGGTCGCCTTCGCCTCCGTGGACGAGGTGGACGCCGCCGTGGCCGCCGCCAAGGAGGCGTACCGCACCTGGGGCAGCAGCTCGCTGGCCAAGCGCACGGCCGTACTGTTCGCCTACCGCGAGCTGATCGACGCGCACCGCGAGGAGCTGGCCGCGCTGATCACCGCCGAGCACGGCAAGGTGCACAGCGACGCGCTGGGCGAGGTCGCCCGCGGCCTGGAGATCGTCGAGCTGGCCTGCGGCATCCCGCAGCAGCTCAAGGGCGAGCTGTCCACGCAGGTCTCCACCCGCGTGGACGTGGCCGCCATCCGCCAGTCCCTCGGCGTGGTCGCCGGCATCACGCCGTTCAACTTCCCGGCGATGGTACCGATGTGGATGTTCCCGCTGGCCGTCGCCTGCGGCAACACCTTCGTCCTCAAGCCCAGCGAGAAGGTGCCGTCCGCCGCCCTGAAGCTCGCCGAGCTGGCGGCCGAGGCGGGCCTGCCGGACGGCGTGCTGAACATCGTCAACGGCGACAAGGTCGCGGTGGACCGCATCCTGGAGCACCCGGACATCGCCGCGGTCTCCTTCGTCGGCTCCACCCCCATCGCCCGCTACATCCACACCACGGGCACGGCCAACGGCAAGCGCGTCCAGGCCCTCGGCGGCGCCAAGAACCACATGCTGGTGCTGCCGGACGCCGACCTGGACCTTGCGGCGGACTCCGCGATCAACGCCGCGTACGGCTCGGCGGGCGAGCGCTGCATGGCGATCTCCGTCGTGGTGACCGTCGGCGACACCGCCGATCCGCTGATCGAGAAGATCAAGGAGCGGGCCGCGGCGCTGACCATCGGCCCCGGCGACGACCCGTCCTCCGAGATGGGCCCGCTCATCACCAAGGCGCACCGCGACAAGGTCGCCTCCTACGTGACCGGCGCCGCGGCCCAGGGCGCGGACGTGGTGATCGACGGTACGGACTTCACCGTCCCCGGCCACGAGAACGGCCACTGGATCGGCGTCTCGCTGCTCGACAACGTCACGCCCCAGATGGACGCCTACCGCGACGAGATCTTCGGCCCGGTGCTGTCCGTCGTCCGCGTGGAGACGTACGACGAGGCGATCTCGCTGATGAACTCCTCGCCGTGGGGCAACGGCACCGCCATCTTCACCCGGGACGGCGGCGCGGCCCGCCGCTTCCAGCTGGAGGTCGAGGCGGGCATGGTCGGCGTGAACGTGCCGATCCCGGTGCCGGTGGGCTACCACTCCTTCGGCGGCTGGAAGGACTCGCTCTTCGGCGACCACCACATCTACGGCAACGACGGCATTCACTTCTACACCCGCGGCAAGGTCGTCACCACGCGCTGGCCCGACCCTTCCGACGGCGGTATCAACCTGGGCTTCCCCAGCAACCACTGACACCGGCGGCACCCGGCGGCCCGCGCGAGCGGACGGGCCGCCGGGCGGCGGGACCTCCGGCGGCGCACCGTTCCCGGTGGTCCCGGAAAACCCGTCGTCATACCGGGGAACCGTTCGGGCCGGATGGCGCATGATGCTGCGTATGAATGATGAACAACAGCCCACGGGGGCCGTGAAGATGCTCTGTGCCGTGGCGGGTGCGCCATGACCGCGGCACCGGTCATCCGCCACGCGGTGCGTACGGATCTGGCGGAGGTGGCCGCGCTCGCCGCGGAGCACGCCGCGTACGAACGGGCCGCGCCGCCCGCCGTCGACCTGGAGGACCGGCTCGCGGAAGCGCTCTTCGGCACGCGCCAGCCGTGGCTGCGCTGCCTGGTCGCCGAACTGTCCGGCGGCGAACTCGCCGGGTACGCCACCTGCGCCACGGCCTTCGACACCTGGCAGGGCCGCGAATACCTGCACCTGGACTGCCTCTACCTGCGTGCCGAGCACCGCGGCCTCGGGCTGGGCGCCCTGCTCGTCGAGGCGGTCATCGCCGAGGGCAAGGTGCTGGGCGTGGCGGAGATGCAGTGGAACACGCCCGACTGGAACGCCGGAGCGATCCGCTTCTACGACCGGTTCGGCGCGACGCGTAAGGACAAGAAACGTTTCACTCTGGCGCTGGAGCCGAGCGGCAGGAACTGAGGAGGCAGGTGTCCGGCCCCCCGACCGGACACGGGCCACCCGTACGAAGAGGGTGACGGCGCCGTCAGCTGCCGGCGGTGGCCAGATAAGCGTCCGCGTCGGCCGCCGTCATCAGCCAGCCGTGGTAATCCGCCGGATCGGCATAGCCGTTGACGAAGCGGTGCGCCACGGCGGGGTGTTCGGCGGCGGCCGCCAGCAGGCGGTGGATGTGCTGCGGCGGCGGCTCCAGCATCAGGTTGGTGAATTCGGTGACCTGCCGGGCATGCCGCCAGAACACGGCGAAGGCCGCGCGCATCCACTCCGGGTCGAAGGGCGCGCCGCCCCGCTCCAGGATCGCCTCCAGATAGGCGGCCGCGCTGCGGGCGGCGTTGTTCGAGCCCTGGCCGGTGATCGGATCGTTGGTGACGACCGTGTCGGCCATCCCCAGGACGTACGTGCCCGGCGCGACCTCGGCGACCGGATGCCGGACCGTCGGTGTGATCGCGCCGTACAGGGTCGCGCCCGCGTCCGTGGGCACGGCGTCCTTGCACAGCTCGTACTCGCCCGGCGCGTGGGTGCGCAGCAGATCGAGCGCCCGGGCCACGCAGCCGCCCGGCGACGGCTGGTCGTGCCAGCAGTCGAACGGCCCGCCGGGCAGCGCCTCGAACAGCACGATGTCGCACGGCCCGCCCGTCGTCAGCGCCGGCATGACGAACACCTCGCCCGCCCCGGCCACCACGTTCGTCCGCACCTGAGGGTCCGGGTGGTCGGCGGGCGCCGCGACGCCGCGCACGTAGACGCAGGCGAGGGTGCGCTGCGGGCGGTCGAAGGGGCAGTACAGCGGGTTGCGCGCGAAGAGCCGGGTGAGGTCGCCGCGGCCGGAGGCGACGATCGTCAGGTCGTGGCCGGCGGCGAGCGCGGGCAGGGTGTCGGAGGAGACCGGGCCGTACCGGACGCGGCCGCCCCTGGCCTCGTACAGACCGAGCCAGCCGGCCATCTTCACCCGCTGGTCGACGGAGTGCGGCGGTTCGTCGAAGCGCCCGGTGAACGTCAGCGCGGCTTTTCCGGGCGGGTCCCACACCGTGACCCGCAGCGAGGTCGCGCCGGGTGCGGTGGCGTCCCAGAGGTTGAGTCCGGCGGCCCGTTCCAGGCGGCGCGCCGGGCCGAACATCATCTGTGACGACATCACCCGCCCCGCGCGGACCTGCTGTGCCGTACGGTCGGTGAGCAACGTGACGTCGTAGTCCGCGGCCAGAAGCGCCAGGGCGAGATGCAGCCCCGCTTGGCCCGCGCCGACGATGGCGATCCTGCGCATGGCGCCTCCCCGGGGCCGAACCGGCCCACCCCACATCGTCTTTTGTAGCGGCGGGTTTGTGCGGTGTACAGAGGGCCACGGGGCGCACGGGCGCGTTGCGCGTACTGCGGGCGCGGTATGTGCGGCGGCGCCCGTACTGCCCAGGGAGGTGCGCGGGTTCGCCCCGGCGGCCCGGTGGTCCGCCGGACGGCGTCCTTAGGATTCACCGTATGACTTTCCGACTCCGCGGACGGCGGCTGTACGCGACGGTGGCCGTGCTGGCCGTGCTCGCCGGGTCAGGCACGTGGGCGGCGGTCGCCGCGGACGATCCGCCCGCCGTGCACCGGGAGGACCGGGCGTTCACCATGCCCGAGAGCGCCGACGGCGGGTCCGGGGGCGAGAAGGCGGCCGCCGGCGACTCGGTCCGGATCGACGCGTCTTTCTTCACCGCGGGCGGAACCGGCCCCCGGCCCGCCGTCCTCCTGGGGCACGGTTTCGGTGGCAGCAAGGAATCCGTACGCGAGCAGGCCGAGCAGCTGGCCCGCGACGGGTACGCCGTACTGACCTGGTCGGCGCGCGGCTTCGGCACATCGACCGGGAAGATCGGGCTCAACGACCCGGACCGCGAGGTGTCCGACGTGCGCCGGCTGATCGACTGGCTGGCCACGCGGCCCGAAGTACGGCTCGACGGCAAGGGCGACCCGCGGGTCGGTGTCGCCGGAGCCTCGTACGGTGGCGCGATCGCGCTGCTGGCGGCCGGCTACGACAAGCGGGTGGACGCGATCGCCCCGCAGATCACGTACTGGAACCTGGCCGACGCGCTGTTCCCCAACGGCGTCTTCAAGAAGCTGTGGGCCGGCATGTTCTTCTCCACCGGGTCGGTCGGTGCGGTTGGCGCCGACGGTGGCTCCGGGAGCGGCGCCGCCGGCGGTGGCGGTACGCAGGAGGGGACCGGCGGCAGTGGGGCGGGCACCGGCGGCAGCGGGAGGTCCGCGTCCGGCGGCGAGGCGGGCGAATCCGCCGAATCCACGGGGTCCGCTGCCCGGAACGCCGCCGACGGCTGCGGCCGGTTCGAGCCGCAGCTCTGCGAGATGTACGAGCGGATCGCCGTCTCCGGCAGGCCCGACGCCGCCGCCCGTGAACTCCTCGAAGCCCGCAGCCCCGTCGCCGTCGCGGACCGGATCAAGGTTCCGACGCTCATCATGCAGGGCAGAACCGATTCGCTGTTCCCACTCGGCCAAGCCGACGCCCTGTACAAGGCGCTCCGCAAGAACGGCGCTCCGGTATCCGTCGACTGGCTCGCGGGCGGACACGACGGCGGCGACCGGGAGTCCGGCCGCGTCGCGAACCGTACGAAGGCATGGTTCGACCACTACCTGAAGGGCGACGCGAACGCGGACACCGGGCCCGCCTTCCGTGTCAGCCGCGGCGGGGCCGTGGATTCCACCAACGGCGCCGCCCGGCTGCGCGGCGCGAGCGCCGACGGCTACCCGGGCCTGGCCAACGACCCCCGCCCGGTCCGCCTGACCGGCCGCGAACAGCGCTTCAGCAATCCGGCCGGGGCGAGCCCGCCGTCCATCTCCACGGTGCCCGGCGTCGGCGCCCTCAACAGCCTCTCCGGCATGGGCGCCGGATTCTCCCTCGACTCCCCGGGTCAGTACGCCGGTTTCCAGTCGCGGCCGCTCGCCGAACCGCTGCGCGTCACCGGCGCGCCGACGGCCCGCGTACGCCTCCGCGCCACCACCGACGAAGCGGTGATCTTCGCCAAGGTCTACGACATCGGGCCGAACGGCAACAGCCGCCCGGTGCTGCCCGCCGGACTCGCCGAGCCGTACCGCATCACCGGCGCCAAGGCGGGCAAGAGCGTCGAACTGCGGCTGCCCGCCATCGACCACGAATTCGCGGCGGGGCACCGGCTGCGCCTGGTCCTCTCCTCGACGGACCTCGCGTACGCCTCGCCCGCCGAGCCCGCCACGTACACCGCCTCCCTGGACGGCGACGGCGTGCTGAACGTGCCGACCGCGCCCGAGGTGAAGAGCGCCGCGGCGCCGTTGCCCGCGTGGACCTGGGCGCTGCCCGTCGCCGGCGCGGTCATCGCCGTCCTCCTGCTGCTCGTCGGCAGGCGGCGGTTCGCGGCCCACGCCCCCGACCCGGACCTGGCGGACGTGCCGCTGCAGATCACCGGCCTGACCAAGCGGTACGCCAAGTCCGCCGACCGCTACGCCGTCCAGGACCTCTCCTTCCGCGTCGAGAAGGGCCAGGTGCTCGGCCTGCTCGGCCCGAACGGCGCGGGCAAGACCACCACCCTGCGCATGCTGATGGGCCTGATCGGGCCGGACGCCGGTGAGATCCGCGTGTTCGGGCACGCGATCCGGCCGGGCGCGCCGGTGCTGTCGCGGGTCGGCGCGTTCGTGGAGGGCGCCGGTTTCCTGCCGCATCTGTCGGGACGCGCCAACCTCGACCTGTACTGGCGGGCCACCGGCCGCCCGGCCGAGGACGCGCACGTCGAGGAGGCCCTGGAGATCGCCGGGCTGGGCGACGCGCTGGAGCGCGCCGTCCGCACGTACTCGCAGGGCATGCGGCAGCGCCTGGCCATCGCGCAGGCCATGCTCGGCCTGCCGGACCTGCTCATCCTGGACGAGCCGACCAACGGACTCGACCCGCCGCAGATCCGCGAGATGCGCGATGTGATGATCCGGTACGCGGCCGGCGGCCGTACCGTGATCGTCTCCAGCCATCTGCTGGCCGAAGTCGAACAGACCTGCACGCATCTGGTCGTCATGGACCGCGGCCGGCTCGTCCAGGCGGGTCCGGTCGCCGAGATCGTCGGCACCGGCGACACCCTGCTCGTCGGCGTCACGGACGGAACACCGCTGTCCGACGTCCTCCTGGAGAAGGTGGCCGCGCTGCCCGGGGTGGCCACCGCCGACCGGGCCGACGAGGGCCTGCTCGTCACGCTGGACGGCACGACGAGCGTCCCCGAGCTGCTGCCGGAACTGCTGCGGCTGGAGATCCCGGTCGCCCGCATCGGCCCGCACCGGCGCCTTGAGGACGCCTTCCTCACCATGATCGGAGGTGACCGGTGACGGCCGTCACCAAGCCCGGCACCGACGGGCAGTCCCCGCTGCCCGATGGCCCCGCGGGCGCGTCCGTACCCGGCGCGCCGCACGCCCCCGGCTACCGCCCGCACCGCACCCTGCCGCTGCGCGTTGAAGCGCTGCGCCAGCTCAAACGGCGCCGGACATTCGTCATCGCGGCGATTCTGGCGCTGCTGCCGTTCGTGCTGGTCGCGGCCTTCGCGATCGGCGGCGAACCGGGCGGCCGGAACAACCGCATCACGCTGATGGACACGGCCACCGTGTCCGGCGCCAATTTCACCGCGACCGTGCTGTTCGTCTCGGCGGGCTTCCTGCTGGTCGTGCCGGTGGCGCTGTTCTGCGGGGACACGGTCGCGTCGGAGGCGAGCTGGTCCTCGCTGCGGTACCTGCTGGCGGCGCCGGTTCCGCGCACCCGGCTGCTGTTGAGCAAGCTCACCGTCGCGCTGCTCTTCAGCGCGGCGGCGATGGTGCTGCTGCCGCTGGTCGCGCTCGCCGTCGGCACGGCCGCGTACGGGTGGGGGCCGCTGCAACTGCCCACCGGCGGCGCGCTGGCGGCGGGCGACGCGCTGCCCCGCCTCGCCCTGGCCGTCGCGTACATCTTCGTCAGCCAGCTGGTCACCGCGGCGCTCGCCTTCTGGCTGTCGACGGTAACGGACGCGCCGCTGGGCGCGGTCGGCGGCGCGGTCGGCCTGACCATCGTCGGCAATGTGCTCGACCAGGTCACCGCCCTGGACCAGTGGCGCGACTTCCTCCCGGCGCACTGGCAGTTCGCGTGGGCCGACGCCCTACAGCCCCAGCTGGACGCCACGGGCATGATCCAGGGAGCGGCGGTGTCGGTGGCGTATGCGCTGGTGCTGTTCGCGCTGGCGTTCCGCGGGTTCGGGCGGAAGGACATCGTGTCGTAGGAAGGGGAGGGGCGGAGTGCTGGTCAGGCCGGGTGACCGGTCCCCGGGCCGCAGGGCTCCGCCCCCGCCTCACGGCCGCAGACTTCCCTGACCGCGTCCTGCCCACAGGTCTCCGCCACCGCCGCCGGGTCCCAGTAGAACGGCCGGACTTCGCGGATACGGCCGTCCCGTACGGTCATCAGCTGCACGATCGTGGTCGTCAGCACGCGCCCCGTGGCGCGGGCCGTGAACCGTACCCGGCTGGTGACGACGACCTCTTCCCCGTCCACCAGCTGCCGCTGCTCCAGGAATTCCATCGACCGCCAGAGCCTGCCCATCACGGCCATGAACCGCTCCATGCCCGCCGGGCCGCGCCATGCGCCGGCGTACGGCAGGCCGGGGGACTGGTGGAGGACGACGTCCGGGGCCAGGCAGGCGGCGAGGGCGGAGAAATCCGCCCGGCCGGGGCCGCCCGCCGCGACGTACGCCCGCTCCGCCTCGTAGAACCGCTCCAGTACGGCGCGGGTACGGGCGCTGTCGTCTTCGTACGCGTACGGGGGTGTGCTCGCGGCGCGCTGTGTCATGGCGCCAGCCAAGCGCCCGCGGCCGTCAGGTACCGGCGGAAATCCGCCGTCGCGCTCGCGGGCGGCAGGGCCGTTGGGCCACTCGGGTGGCGTGTGCGGTGCCACGCAACCATGGGGCGGCCCCGGTTGTCTCAGTCGGTGAAGACCGGCAATGCGCACAAAGAACAGAAGTCGGAAGTCGAGGACATCTCATGCTCCGTCACGCTTCGCGCACCACCGCCACCGTCGTTGCCACCGCGACCGCCGTCGCTCTCGGCCTGACCTTGACCGCCGCGTCCGCCGTTCCGGCTGCCGCCGCCACCCAGAGCACCTCCATACAGCCGTCCAGCGCGGACCTGCGTACCGATCCGAACGGCCGCTACACCGCCGAGGAGATCCGCCGCTTCCTGGTCTCCTTCTACGGAAAGCACGGCCCGAGCGCCTGGCAGCGCGAGCACCAGGTCTCCGCCGAGCTCAAGAAGAAGGCCGCCGAGACACCCGACTACGACCTGCTGCTGTGTGCCCAGAACACGCCGCGCAACATCACCGTCGGCAAGGTCACCACCGCGCAGTCCGCAAGGGTCGGCTGGGCGACGATCACCACGTACTGGAGCGGCAACCGCAAGCAGAACTTCACCGCGTACGTGGACCTGGACGCCACGCGGCCCATCGAATTGCTGGACGTCTCCTGCTCGGTGTGAGGCGCGGGACGAGGAGGAGGGGACTCGATGCGGTGGGCGGCTCGGGGGAGAGGCAGGGTTACTCCGCCGGCCCCTGCATGTGCGCGCTGACCCACTGCATCGTGCCTTCGCCCATGCCCTTCACATAGGTGTCGGCGCCGTGCATGCCGCCGGCCACCATCTGCAGCCGCGTTTTGACCGGGCCGCGGCCGTACCGTGCGATGAATTTCTTGACCTTCGGCACGATCGTCGACTCCTTGGTGCCGTCCTGGAAGGCGAGGTAGACCTCGGGCCCGCCCTTGTTGATCAGGCGCTGGGCCAGGACCTCGGGGTTGTTCTCCCGCTCCTCCTTGGCGTGCCCGCGCCACAGCGGCGAGTCGGGGACGATGTCGGGACCGCTCGGTATCGCTGCTTTGAAGGTCCCCGGGTGCTGAAGAACATTCTTCAGCGCGGCGAAACCGCCGGACGACGAACCCATGATCGCCCAGCCGTCGCGGCCCTTGAGCGTACGGAAGTTCTGCCGGACGAAGTCGGGCACGTCCTCGTTCAGCCAGGTGCCCATCTTCGGCTGGCCGGGGATGTCGCTGGCGTCGTAGTACTGCTTGGCGTTGGGATTGAGCACCGGCATCACGACGATGAAGGGCAGGCTCTTGCCCTCCTTCGACCACTGCGCGATGTTCTCCTCCAGCTTGAGATCGCCGCCTATCCAGTAGTTGACGGGGTAGCCCTCGGCGCCGGGCAGCGCCATCAGGACCGGGAACCCCTTGTCCGCGTTCTTCTTCTCGTAGTACTCCGGCGGCGCCCACACCCACACCTTGCCGGTGAACCCGGACTTCGGGCCGTGATACGTGGCCACGCCGATCGGGGTGCCGTCGCCGGCGCCGCCGACCTTGCGCTGCTCCTTGAAGCTGATGGGGTGGGTGGGCATCTGGGCGAGCGTTCCCTTGCCCGGGTGCGTGGCGCCGTCCGAGCCGGGGCCCGTCGCGTTGCCGAAACGCACCGGCCCGTCCTTGTCGGAGCCGCCCGAGCCGCAGCCGGCGGTGGCGGCGAGGGCGGCCAGGGTGGTCACTACGACCACGGGGGTGAGCAGGGCTTTGCGCACGGGACCTTCTCCTTGCTGAGCGGGCCGGGGGTATCCGGCTGGTGAGCAAGAGGGTGCGGCCGGGTCCGGGGTTTCCCGTCGCGGCAGGTTGCGTTGCCCGCGAAAACCCGTCCGTACCGGCCGATCCGCCGCTGACCTGGGCGGTTTACCCGCAGCGGAAACGGGCTTTACGGTGATTTTCACGGCGAATCACTGTGGGCGAGGCGGCGGCGTACGACGCGGAGCAGCCCATGCCTGCCCGCGAACGGGCCGGGTTAAAGCGCGGGATCCGGCCCGGGACACGGCCCGCGACCCGCCAGGGAACCGGCGCCGATCATTCCGGTTCACCGTCCCCGAATCCGTATTCTCGGACACATGACCTGGTCGCGAGCGCTGATGAAGACCGCCCGCTCCGGGCTGACCATCGAAAAGGCCAAGCTCACCCCGCTCATCGCGATCCGCGGCTCGGTCGGTGTCGCCATCGTCATCGGGCTGTGCCTCTACCTCGGCAGCCCCGCCCTCGCGGTCTCGTCGGCCTTCGGCGCGTTCGCCGCCGGCATCGCCACCTTCCAGCGCAGCTGGCGCCCGCGCCCCGTGCTGGCCCTCGCCGTCGCGGGCGGCCTCTCGGTCTCCACCTTCCTCGGCTACCTGGCCGCCGCGCACATCGTCGGCTTCCTGGTCCTGCTCTCCCTGTGGACCTTCCTGGCGGGCCTGGCCTGGTCGGTCGGGCCGGTCTCCGGGCTGGTCGGCACGCAGACCGTCTCGGTCATGCTCGTCACCGTCACACTGCCGACCTCCATCCTCGGGGCGCTGGAACACGCGGCGCTCATCGCGTTCGGCGGACTCGTCCAGGCCGCGCTCATCGTGCTCTTCCCCGTACGGCCCTGGGGCGCGCAGCGCGACGCGCTCGCCGACGCGCTGGCCGCGGAGGCGGACTACGCACGACGGCTGCGGCACGACCCGGTCGCCCCCTTCGACCCGCAGCCGCTGATGGACGCGCGCCTCGCCTCCGCGGTGACCCCGCGTCAGGCCAAGCGCCGGCCGGTCCAGCTGCACGGTCCGCGGGCGCTGGCCGAACAGGTCAGGCCGGTCCTGGCCTCGCTCGCCGACCCGGTCGTCGGCGCCCCCGTAGAGGGCCCCGAACGGGACCGGGCGCGGGAACTGCTCGGCGCGGCCGGCACCGTACTGGACGCCGTCGCGACCGCCATCCGGCGCGGCAAGCCCGTACGGCTGCCGCCCGAGGCGATGGCGACCCTCGAAATGCCGCAGGACGGCGACGGGCCGCGGCTGACCGGCGCCGCCCGCCGCTCCGCGCTGCGGCTGATCTCGCTGCTCGCCGACGCCGTCGAATTCACCGACGAACCCGTCCAGGCCACCCGGCCCACCACCGAGGCGGAACGCGGGCACCTGCTGCGCCCGAGCGTGCCGAAGCTGGTGCCGGTGGCGCTGCGCTCCGTACGCCGTGAGCTGCGCTGGTCCTCCCGTTTCTTGCGGCACGCGCTGCGGGTCAGCGCGGTGGCCGCCGCCGGCTACCTCATCGGCCAGGCGCTGCCCTTCGGGCACGGCTACTGGGCGCCGCTCGCCTCGGTGATGGTGATGCGGCCCGATTTCGGGCAGACGTACGCGCGCGGCGTCGCCCGCTTCATCGGCACCCTGGTCGGCGTCGCGGTGGGCGGCACGATCATGGGCCTCACCCACCCGAACCTGTACGTGAGCGCGGCGCTGGCCGTCGTGTGCGTCCTGGCGATGTACCTGCTGATGCGTACGGGAGTGTCGGTGACCTCGGCGTGCGTCGCCGCCTACGTCGTCTTCCTGCTCGGCATCGCGGGCGCCGGCTGGGAGCAGACCGTCCAGGAACGCGTCGTCCTCACCCTCGTCGGCGGACTCCTGGCGATGCTGTCGTACGCGATCTTCCCCGCCTGGGAGACGCCACGGCTGCGCGAACGGCTGGCCCAGTGGCTGGAGGCGAACGGCCGGTACGCCATCGCCGTGTTCGACAGTTACGCGCGGCCCGCCGAGCGCCGCCCCCGCCAGGTGCGCGAAGCCCTCCTGGACGCCCGCGCGGCCCGCGCCGCCTGGGAGGAGAGCGAATCCCGCGCGGAGAAGGAACCGGTCCGCCACCGAGGGCTGTCGCTGAGCGCGGCGGCGGCCGCGCAGTCCGCGCTGTCCACGATGGGCCGGGTGACGATGATTCTGGAGGCCCACCTCCCCGACAAGGAGGCGGAGCCTTCACCGGGCGCACACGCCTTCACGGAGGCACTGCGCGAGTCGCTGCCGCGCGCGGTCGAGGCCGTACGGGAGCGGAGGAGCCTGGACTGGAGCGCGCTGCGCTCCGTATGGGAAGAATGGGAGGCCCGGTCCGAAACGCGCGGGGTCGCGCTGCGCGGCGCCGAACTGCTGCTGGACGCGCTGGACGACCTGGCCGAGGCGCTGTCGCGGGGGCCGGGCGGCAAGAATCGCGCGGCGCGGGGGACCTCCACCGCGGCCTCCCGGTCCGTACGGCTCCCGTCGTCCCCGCCGAGCTGAAACGTGCCACCCGGAACCGTTCGGCGGCGCCTGTAGTCTTGATAATTGCCCGCAAATGGCGCCATTGGCGAGCTTGACGAGCCCGGTGGGTCTCCCGTGCCACCTGCTCCGCGAGCCACGCGTGCCGCCCGGGGGCGCGATGTTCGGGGGCGCCGCCTGCGGGGCCCTGTCGTCCAGTCGAGAGAGAGCAAGCGAACCTCCCATGGCGTCCAGCACTTCGTCCGGTACGTACGACATAGGCATCGACCTGGGCACGGCCAACACCCTGGTCTACTCACGCGGCAAGGGCGTCGTCCTGAACGAGCCGTCCGTCGTCGCCGTCAACGCGTCCGGTGAGGTGATCGCCGTCGGGACGGAGGCCAAGCGCACCATCGGCCGTACGCCGTCCGGCATCACCGCGATGCGTCCCCTCCAGGAAGGCGTGATCGCCGACTTCGACGCTGCCGAGCAGATGCTGCGCGCCCTGATGAAGAAGGCGCTGCCCACCCGCCGCTTCTCCAGGCCGCGCGTCGTGATCTGCGTGCCCTCCGGCATCACCGGCGTCGAACGGCGGGCCGTCATCGACTCGGCGCGCAGCGCCGGCGCCCGCGAGGTGCACCTGATCGAGGAGCCGATGGCGGCGGCGATCGGGGCCGGGTTGCCGGTCGCCGAGCCGGTCGGCTGCATGGTGGTGGACATCGGCGGCGGGACGACCGAGGTGGCCGTCGTCTCGCTGGGCGGCATCGTCACCGCCCAGTCGGTACGGGTCGCGGGCGACGCGCTGGACGCGGCGATCATGTCGTACGTCAAGAAGAAGCACTCCCTGGCGATCGGCGAGCGCACCGCCGAAGACATCAAGATCGCGATCGGCTCCGCGGCCTGGACTCCGGTCGACGTGGACGAGGAGGGCGAGCCCGAGCGCCGCACGTCCTACACCGTGCGCGGCCGCGACCACGTCAGCGGCCTGCCGCGCATCCAGGAGATCACCGAGGAGGAGATCCGCTCCGCGCTCGCCGAACCGGTGGACGCCATCGTCCAGGCCGTGCACCGCACCCTCGACGAGTGCCCGCCCGAGCTCTCCGGCGACATCATCGAGCACGGCATCGCGCTCACCGGCGGCGGCGCACTCCTGCGCGGCCTGAGCCAGCGGCTGCGCCAGGAGACGGGCGTACCGGTGGTGGTCGCCGACGACCCGCTGGACTGCGTGGTCAACGGCACGGGGCGGTGCGTGGACGAATTCGCTTCGCTGCAGGGACTGTTGGCGGGGGCGATGGAGCAGCCGCGGAAGGCTGTGCGGCTTTGAGGGGAAGGTGCGTGCGTACGGGAGCTGTCCCTGTATAGGTGGCTCTCGGTGAGCGGCGCGGGCGTGGCGCCTTCCCGTCCGTAGGCCGCCGGACGCGTCGACGTGCGGTAACCCCCGGAACGGGTGAAGATGATTGCGCCGGCTGCGAGGCCGGTCGCGGTGCGTAACCTTCGCCCTGGAAGGAACGGTCATGCCGAACGGGATGGCGTTTTCGATCGGTAGGGGGCCGGGTTTGCTCGCCGTAGCGGGGGCGGCGGGGTGCCCGGCTGTCCGTGGCGTGACCTGGCCCGCAAGGGTGTCCACACCCGCGTCCGGCAGCGGAAGCTGACTCCGATGCTGCATCCCAAGGTCCTCCAACCGGCCGAACGGGTGCGGACGGAGTCCGTACCGCCGCGCCGCTGGGCCGTCGCGCACGGCCGGTCGGCGGCAGAGGAGACGGAGTGTGTTTTGGCGACCGACGCCGAACGGGAAGGCGGCCCGGTCAGGGGGCTACGGCCGCACATCGCGGTCGTACTGATGGAGTCGCCGAGCACGGGTGGCAGTGATCCGCTGTACGAGGAGAGCGTGGTCCTCGTATACGCGACGGACGAGGCGGACGCCCGGAAGCGGGCCGAGCGCAGAGCCCGTTCCCGGGAGACCAGTTACCTCAATGACCGGGGCGAAACGGTGTCCTGGAGCCTGAAGCGCGTGGTGGACGTGAGCGCGGCACTCGATGAGGACCTGACGCAGGACGCCGATCTGTATGCGCGGCACTTTCGTGACTATGGCGCTTATGAGCGCTTTGAGCCGCTGTTGTCTGGTGAGGAGCTTTGAGGGGGGCGGGGCGGTGAGGCGGTGGGGCGGTGCTTGAGTTGCGGTGTTGCCGCCCTTTCAGTGGGGCGCCGTCGTTGTGTCGGCGAGCTGCTCGGCGTCGTTGTCCTATGACAACGCAGATTGAGCAGTGCCATCGAAGTTTGAGTGGTTCAGATCACTCACCTGGTGGCGGCCACGAGATCCGCGACGAGGGCGTCGCCCGGCTCTCCCCGCTCAAGGACCGCAACCTCAACGTGCTCGGCCGCTACAGCTTCACCGCCCAGGTTCCGGCAGGCGGGGCCTTGAGGCCGCTGCGCGCCCCGGAGGCACCCGGGCTCGACGAGGACGACGACGGCACCGAGGACTGACCGTGATCGGTCGGGCCAGGATGATCGGGGTGTGTTCGCTGGGTGCGGGCGTGGAGTGGGTACCGCATCTGTCACGTAGAGGCCGGATTGACCGGAAAAGACGGACTGTGGGCGGTTCTTGTTCGCTCGGCAGCCCCTCGTCAGGGTGGTCCGAGAACTGTCGGGAATGGCGAGCAGGGAACAGGGGTAGACAGGGGCGACCTATCTCATGACCCAGCAGGAGAGCCTGTGTCCGGATACATCACTGTCCCTCCCAGCCGCCAGGCCCGGGCGGCTGGGTGAAATCCCCGGTGTCGGAGACGTCCAGTACGAGCCGCAGAGCGTCGAAGGCCCCAAGGGTTCCTTTCTCCCCAACGGGGACGGCGCCCGCTTTCCCGAGCTGAACGATGACAGCCTGTTCGCGGATCATTTTTTCACGGTTCCGGCGGGTGTCCCCGAAATCGGTTTCACATGGACGCTCACGGCACCCCGCCGCACTTTGACGTGGGACTACGTCATGATCACGGCCGACAACACCGTGCTCGCCACGTTCGACAGCCACAACACGACCCCGCCGTACGTTGTGGAGCACATCGTTCCCCTTGGCGGGTTCACCGGCCGTCACACCGTCCTCGGGGTGTGGAACATCGGGGACACTCCGCACGCCTACTACTCGGCCGTCGACCTCCTCATCGAGCCAGGTGACTGAGCCGTAAGAACCTGCTTGTGAGGCCGACATGCCAAGTGAGCCGGGCAGTCGGCCTGTATGCGGGTGGCCGTGCCCGGTGAGGTGGCGCCCGGAGGCATGACGTGGAAGGTGCCGTGTGGCTGGTTCGCGCTCCTGGAGGGGAGTAGTTTGGCGGTAGGTCAGCGCCTCGGCGGGTGGTATTCCACCCAGCCCCCGTAGCGTGCTTCCGGCCCCGGTTGCTGGCACCGTCCCGACCGGAGGCCGTCATGACCAGTTCGCCTTTTCCCCCGCCGGATGATCCGTCTTCGTCGAACGGGCCGCCCCGGCTGCCGCGTGAGGCGCGGATCACCGCCGCGCTGATCGACCTGGCCGACACCCTGGTCGACGACTTCGACCCCGCCGAGTTCCTCTACCGCGTCGCCGAACACTGCATGGACCTGCTCGACATCGGCGACGCCGGTGTCATGCTCGCCGTGCCCGGCGGGCCGCTGCGCCTGGTCGCCGCCTCCTCCGAACGCGTGCGCCTGGTCGAACTCTTCGAACTCGACGCCGCCGAAGGCCCCTGCTGCACCGCTTTCGACAAGGCCGTCCCCGTCGACCACACCTTCACCGCGTCACCTTCACCGCGCTGGCCACGCTTCAGTGCCCGCGCCCACCGCGCCGGCTACACCTCCGTGCACGCCACCCCGATCCGGCTGCGCCGCGACACCCTCGGCGTGCTGAACCTCTTCCGCCGCACGCCCGGCCCGCTGCTGGAAGCCGACCGGCACCTGGCCCGGGCCCTGGCGGACGCCACCGCCATCTCCCTGCTCCAGCAGACCACCCTCGACGAGCATCGCACCGTCCGCGCCCAGCTCGAAAAGGCCCTGGACACCCGCACCGTCATCGAACAGGCCAAAGGTTTTCTGACCGCCCGCCACGAAACCGACCCCGACACCGCCTTCCACCGCCTGCGCGCCCACGCCCGCCACCACCACCTGCGCCTGGTCGACCTCGCCCGCGACATCGTCGACGGCACCACCACCCTGCCGCCCCCGGACACCGACAAGGCCCCCACCCTGCCCTGAATCCTGGGTGCCGGCATGGCTGCTCACGCGGCCTGGACGAGTTCGGCGGGCCGCGGTGCCGCTGCGGTGGGGTAGCAGTGGGTGTCCTGTGCCACCGAAGTTCGAGTGGCCTGGGTCACTGATCCATTCGGGCTGTTCTCCGTTCCAGGTCGAGTAGCCGAAAGCGTTGTTGGAGGGAGGAGACGGGGACCCAGGTGTCCTGGTTGTCGAAGAGGTCGTGCCATGCCTGATAAGCCGTCTTGCCCTGTTCGTGGTAACCAACGAGCTGGGAGTAGAGGCGCTCAGAGAGCGTTGACCTTGCAGAGGTCCGCTCGGGGAAGTGGGGGCTGAGGATTCTCCTGATGAGCCAGCGTGGCAGCCCCCACTTGTCCGCGATCTGCCGCAGAGTGCCCTTGTTCCTGCGGGCGTCTTCCTTGATCTGTCCCACGATGTTGAACCCGTGGCTGCGGGCCTTGCTGGAAGCGGTTTGTTCGATGCGAATAGTGGCCTTGGTGTGGATATACACCCGAGTGGGACGGGCCGGAGCGGTGTCCGCCAGCGTGTTCTTCAGAACGTCCGTGGTGCGTCCGCTCAGGGTGGCCAGCCTGTCCAGCTTCACCCTGCCGGTCTTGGTGTTCGACGGCATGGTGAGGATGCTGAGCAGGTAGCTGGGCTTGAGGTGGTTGGCGCGGGCGAGACGCTGAACGTAGTGGATGGTGGTCTCGCCGAGCCGGGGGCGGACGTTGATCGGCAGCGGGGCAAGCGGTCTGTTCGAGTGGTGATTCACCGGCGGACCTTGATGGGGCTGTGGGCCAGGGACTGCGCGGAGTGGTCCAGCGGGATGGCCGCGAGAGAGTCTTTGGTGATGGCTTCGCTGCCGGTGAGGATGGCGTCGATCGCGGCTCCGCGGATCGCGTGGGACAGGGCACCGATCATGCCGCCGGTCCGGTCGTGCAGGTAGCGGTCCAGGCGGGCGAGAGTGCCGGGCGTGTGGTGGTGCAGGAGAAGGGTGCTTTCCAGCGTGGCGATCAGGCCCTGCCATTCCGTGTTGTAGGGGAACGGGGTGGTGGGGATGAGCGTGAACCGGCCGGCGATCTGCTGGCCGCGGGTCCCGGACAGCAGGTTGGAGTTTTCGATGTCGATGCCCGCGTAGATGAACGTCGCCGGGATCCGCTCCGAGAAGTACTTCAGGGTGTCGGCGACTTCGGCCCCCGTGCGGCTGGTGAGGGAGACGTTGTGGAGTTCGTCGACCAGGACCAGTCCGGTACGGGTGTCGGTGCAGACGCCGACGACGGCCTCGATGATGTCGGTGATGTTGGAACTGCGGCGGACCGGCAGCCCGAGGAAGCGGGCGAACTCGGCCGCGACCATGCGGGCGGTCGCGGCAGGCGGGACGGTGATGTAAACGACCGGGATGCGGTCGGTGGCGTGCGGGTGGCGGGCCTGGTCGAGAAGTTCGTGGGCCCGGCCGAGCTGGGTGATGGCGATGGTCTTGCCGGTGCCGGCGGGGCCGGACACGATCAGGCCGCGGCGGGCGCTGATCGCATGCTTGTTGAGCAGGACCAGCCGGCGGCCGCAGGTGACGGTGTGGCGGACTGCGGAAGTGGCGACCACCCGCAGCCGGGCATGATGGTCGAGCCGATTCTCGTCGTAGATCTGCCGCTCCAGCGGTTCCAGCCGTTCGTACTTCTCCGCGCTCAGCAGCGCGGGCGGTGCGGGCGCGTCAGCGGTGAAGCGGCGCCATCCCTGCCGAGTGGTCAGCTGGAACCCGGCCTGATCGTCCGCCGTGTTCACGGCGGCGTCGGCTATGTGGCCGGCAGAGGTCACGAGCGTCTCCATGGATCTTCGAGTGGATTGAACAGTCCCAGCGGGATCACTTCGGCCAGCGGCTCGGTGTCCTCGCCGGGCGCCTGCGGGACGGCGGGCTCGGGCTCGGCCGGGGCCGCGGGGAGAGGAGCGGCGGGCCCGGCGGCGCGGGTGCGGGCGGTGACCCGCTTGTCGCGAGCGGTCCGCTTCGGTTTCGCCTGCTGGCCGGGGCCGGCATGGGCCTTGGCCAGCAGGGCGGCGACCGCGTTGGCGATCTCGGCCTCGGTCGCCTCGGGCAGGCCCTGGGAGGCGTGGTCCCAGGCCAGTTCACCGAAGGGGACCGGAACGCGGTGCAGATGCTTCCAGGTGGCCTCGATCCAGCCGCTGCCCGCGTGATGGTCGCGTACCCAGATCCGGGAGACGTCGTAGGGATCGTGGTGGACCTCCCACAGCCCCTTCTTCTCCTTGATGCCGGAGTGCTGGCGGCGCAGGCCGGCCAGGGCCGGGCTGTCGTAGGTGCGGCGCTTGATTGTGACGCCGTAGTCGTTGACCGCCCGCCAAAGCGAGGGCAGCAGTTCGACGTAGTCGTCGCCGCTGAGCGCGACCGGGACGTAGCCGCAGGCTTCGACCAGTGCGGCGTACTTCTCGTTGGGCGTGAACGACCGGCCCGGGCTGACTGGGTCCCGCAGCCCGTCGTGCGGGCGGTTCTGCCAGTGGGCAACGATCCACTCGTCCAGGAGTTCCTGCAGTTCCAGCAGGGACCACAGAGGCTGCTGTTCCAAGTGCCGACCGCGATGCTCGGTCGTATTGCCGGTGAAGCCGGGCAGGAACTGGGTGAACAGGGTGCCCACGGAGGCGAGCGTTTTCTCGATCGTGCCCTTCTCGAAGGGCGAGCCCTTATGCGCGGGCTGGAGATCGATCTGAAGGAAGCGGCAGGACGCGAGGAAGTTGCGGGACATGAACGCCTTGCCGTGGTCACAGACGATCATTTCGGGGACGATCACCGGCCGGGCAGCGGCGTGCTCCAGGCGCTCGTCCAGGGGCAGCAGCCGCCGGTGCGGCAGCACCGAGCGGGACATCCGCAGGGCGTCGACCCAGCCCGGCCGCATCAGTTCCGGGGTGACCGTGCGAGCCAGCAGCACACTGGCGTCGACCGCCTTCGTCGTGGGCCGCAGCACCGCCGCGGTCACCGTCCTGGTCGCGACGTCGACCATGCCGGTCAGCTCGACGGTGCCGGCCACTCCGTCGTCCAGGCGAACCAGCACGTCCAGCGGGGTGGAGTCGATCTGCATCACCTCGCCCGGCGCGAACGCGGGCAACTCGCCGAACGGAGCGGTCGCCCCATGAGCCCGTGATCTGCGGGTTTTCGCCGAGCCGGTGGTGTGGGTGCCAGTGGTGAGCTTGTCCAGCAGCCGGTAAAGCGTGCGGCGTGAGGGCAGCTTCGTCTCCTGGCCGGATTCATCGGCTTTGAGGATCTGCTCGGTCCGCCAGAGCAGGAAGGTGCCGGTGCGGGTCGAGGCGTCGGTGGCCTCGCTGATCGCCTGGCGCATCGCGTCCACCACCGCGTCGTCCACCGCGCCGTACCGTGGCGTCCTGCGGACCGGCCGGTGATCGGCCAGACCGATGACCCCGTCCTTTTCGTAGCGGCGCCGGTAGTTTGCAACGGTGCCCGCGGTCACCTTGTGCCCCTCCCCGGTGAGTTCGGCAGCTTTCGCACGCTCGCGTGCGGTCAGCGAACGCGACGGGGCGTACTGAGGCTTCGGCTCCGTGCCCGCATCCGCGTCCGGAGGCAGGCCATGCAGGACCTCCAGGATGTGGCCCTCCCACCACAGGGCCTTCTCCAGCACCGCTTGCGGCAGCGTCTCCAGCAGGGACACCGGCGGCAGCGGCCTCCGTCCCGAGCTGTCCACGACCTCGAACTGACCGTCGGCGAACAGCACAGCCGGCGGAACAGCCCGCGGTGTGCCGCCCAGGTCCGACAGCGTCACCGACCGGCCCGAAACCGCCAGGACCAGACGGACCTGTCCGTCGAACCGCACCCGTTCCCCGACCGCCAGGCCCTCCGGCCGCTTGAGCCGTCCCATCACTGCCCCCTTGCCGTGTGGACCACGGAGTCGGAACCCAACAGCCGCGAGATCATGTCCGTCACCAGGGCGCCGGACCACAGCAGATGGAACAGCACCGGCAAGACCACCAGCGGATCACCCGCCACCGCGGCCCCGGAACGCAACGGCTGCGGCTCGCTGAAGACCTCCAGCAGCCGACCGGCGACGTCCTGGCGCAGGCACCGCCGTCGGCGATAGCGCGACAGCCACCGCATGTTCGCCATCGGCACCGGATCCGCGACCCCGGCCCGGACAAACTCCCAGCCCACCGCCCGGCAGGCCCGCTCCGTTGCCGCGAACGCCTCCGCCGCCGCCTCATCGACACGATCGGCGGCCCTGACATCCACCACCCGGCCCTGCCCGTTCGCAAGGCGTACGAAGTAGTCAGGAGCGTGCCGGCGCCGCCGGCCGTCGTGCCAGTGCAGCCAGAACGGCTGCGACGCGATCCCCGTCACCTGCGGATCGGCATCCAGGAGGATCAGCCGGTCCCGCTCCAGCCACGACTCGTAGCCGATGTGCTCACCCGTGGTCGCGCAGAAGTACCAACCCGCAAAGCTCCTCCCGCCCTGGGGCCAGCGGAACGGACGCACCGGCGCCGCCCGCTCGAAACGGACGCCCCAGCAAGCCGCAAGCGACCGCCTGACCCGTACACCATCCTCCAAGAACCCCAGGTCAAACGCCCCAAGGTCTGGATCTGCGTACGCGTCCGCAAGCTCCCCCACCGCCACCCCTGATCACCAGCACCCCATGCCGATCAAACTTCGATGGCACGAACTTACTGATGATCAACCTTCGGTGGCAAAGATCAAACTTCGGTGACACGGGACAGTCGTCTCAGGGAGTGCCGGACACTGATCCGGGCTCGGCCTCGGGGCGCTGCGCCGCTCGACGGGTCATGAAACTCTCCAGGCCGTCGAAGATCCGCTCCAGGCCGAATTCGAGTGCCTGGTCGTGGGAGTCGTCGGCCGCTGCCGACGCGACGGCGGCGGTGAGTGCGGGGTAGCGGTCGGAACGGCCGGCGAGGAGTTCGTTCAGCGCCGCGCTCATGACCTGCTCGGGGCTCTTTGTCCGCGTACTGCCCACGCCCATGGACGCGGCGACCTGGGCCAGGGTGCGGATGTGGCCGTTGATCACGACCACGGCGTCCAGCTTCTCGGCCCCGTCCAGGCCGGTGTCGGCGAGAGCGGCGAGTGCGCTCTCCACCCAGCCGAGCTCGTTGGGGCCCATGACGCGGGAGCCCATCATCGCCGGCAGCAGCCAGGGGTGGCGGTGGAGGACGGCGGACAGGCTGTCGGCCCATTCGCGCAGCGCGGGCCGCCAGTCCGAGTCGGTGCGCAGGGCGGGCGGCTCGCCCATCGCGGTGTCGATCATGAGGGCGACCAGCTCGGTCTTGCCCGGGACGTAGCGGTAGAGGGACATCTTGGTGAAGTTCAGTTCGCCCGCGATCCGCTGCATGGAGACGGCCGCGAGCCCGCCCGCGTCGGCGAGCGCGATCGCCGTCCGCGTGATCCGGTCCAGGCTCAGCGCGGGCTTGGGGCCGCGGCTCGGCCGCCCGCGACCGCCCCACAGCAACTCGATGCTTCCCGCCTGCTCGGCGAACACATCGGCCGCCACCTCCGGGACCTGCCCGGACCGCCCACTGCTCTCCTCGGCGTCCCGGCTCTTCCGGCTCTTTTGGATCTTCTTGCTCGTCCCGTCTTCGCCCACCTCCGCATCCTAAAACTGTGTCCGGGGTATACAAAACAGTGTCCGGCGGATACAGTTTTTTATGTCGCAGTGACGACTCAACGTGGGGAGCGTGTGATGGCGTACGAAACGACGTGCACGGTCGGCGGACCGACCGTGCTGATCTCGGGGGCTAGCGTCGCCGGCCCGGCCGTGGCGTACTGGCTCAGGCGCTACGGGTACCGCCCGACCGTGATCGAGATGGCCCCGGCGCTGCGCGGCGGTGGATTCGCGGTCGACTTCCGCGGCGGTGCGAGTCTGACGGTGCTGGAGCGGATGGGGGTGCTGGACGAGATCCGGCGGCATCGCACCGGCGGCAGCCCGATGAGCTTTATTGACGAGCGCGAACGTGAAATTGCCGCGCTACCACCGGAGTTCGCCGGAGGAGAAGTGGAGCTCCTCCGCTCCGACCTCTCTCACATCCTTTATGAGCACAGCTTGTACGGTCACGGTCACGGCCGCGCTGACGGGCCGGAGGACCGTGCTACCGAACCGCTCCCGGAGAAGGGAGGCGAAGCGGGTGCGCCGCTTGTCGAATACGTCTTCGGCGATTCCATAGCTTCCCTGACCGAGATGGCGGACGGTGTGCACGTCACCTTCGAACGGGAAGCCCCGCGCACATTCGACCTCGTGATCGGCGCGGACGGCCTGCACTCCACCGTGCGGCGGCTCGCCTTTGGTCCGGAGGAAGAGTTCGTCAGCCACCTCGGCTACTACATAGCGGGCTGGGACCTACCGGCCGAGAGCAGAGATTTCGGATCCCGGCCCGTGGGCTACAACGAGCCCGGCCGGTTCATCAGCGCGGGCCGTACGGCCAGGCGGGCGGACGAGCCGGGATATGCGGGCGAGACGTTCTGCGTCTTCGCCTCGGATGAGCTGACCTACGACCGACGGGACACGGAAAGACAGAAGAAGCTGATAGCCCGGGCGTACGAGGGAGGCGGCTGGCGGACGGAGGAATTGGCGCAGACGGTATGGGGCGCTGACGGGCTCTATTTCGACTCCATCAGCCGGGTGGATGTTCCACGCTGGTCCACGGGCCGAATAGCCCTGCTCGGCGATGCGGCGTACGGCGCCACCGTCGGGGGCATGGGCACCGGGTCGGCCGTCGTGGGTGCGTACGTCCTCGCGGGCGAACTGGCGGCGGCCGGCGGTGACCACGGCCGGGCGTTCGCGCGCTACGAGGAACTGCTGCGGCCTTTCGTCACACAGTGCCAGGAGGGCGGCCGCCGAGCCGGCGAATTCCTGGCCCCACCTACCCAGGAGGCCATCGACGCCCGCAACGCCCTGCTGAACGATCCGCAGGCCGTAGCCGCGATGCTCCAAGAGGGCGAGGACATATCCGCAGCCGTTGAGCTGCGCACATATGGGGCCGACGAGCGGGGGTGAGGGGGAGGGGGCGGGGGGGAGGCCCCCCGGAAGGCCCCGCCCAGAGGTGCAACCCCCGCCCGCCCCACCCCTGCGGCCTCCCGGCCCGGACCAACTCGCTCGGCATACGCGGCCGCCTGCAAGCGCCACCACTCGCCTGCCCCCCCACGCCACCGCTCGCCCCCCGGCCCACCCTCCGGGCGCCTCCGATCGACCGGTTAACGCAATGGCTCCATAAGCGAGTCCCGAAGTTTGAGACAGGGGGCGGGGGACTTCCCGTTGTTGTCGTTGAAGTAAGTCGACGCCAGGAGGGCGACGGCTTCGGGCGGGCGCTGCACCAGGGTGCAGCCGGCGGACTGAGCACGCAGGAGCTGCACGAGAACAGCGACCGTCTACGGAGCCTCGTCGGCCAGTCCGGCCAGTCCGCTCAATCCGGCCAATCCAGCCGGTCCAGCCAGCCCGGCCGGTTCAGCCGGTTCAGCCCGAGCCTCCAGAGTCCGCCTCGCCTCGGTCCACAGACAGTCGAACTCTTCCGCCGTCAGTTCGGCCGCGTGGGGCTGGTCCTGCCAGCCGTCCAGAGAGCCCTCGGCCAGGACTCCGTATCGGTGCTCGTAGCGGAGCATTGCTGGGACATCTGCGTGGTCACGCAGGTGCAGCACCTCGTCCAGGGAGGCAGCCGTCACGGGGTGGGCGTCCTTTCCGCGGATTTCGATATGGCGGGCTGCCCAGCCCTCCTCGTCCGTCTCGAAGTACAGCCACAGGTCTTCGTCCTCGTAGTACATGCGGAACCGGGTCGGGGGTGTCATGCCCTCATCATCACCCGCGCACCCCGTCGAGACGCCTCATCCAAGCCCGCCAAGGGGCGCCCTCAAGGCGAGCCTCCTCGCGCGGCACCTGTACGTACATGCGGAGGCGGCGTTCTTCGCTCATCGGCCGGTCCGCTTGGCCAGGTCCGTACGCGTCGCCGACAGAGGGCGAACAAAGGACCAACGCCCCTGGCGGAGCGCCCCGATCCGCCCGCTACTGACGAGTCATGACCTGGCGTCAGTCCTTGATCAAAGGCGGTTATGCTACTACCGGCCCAGTGTATGAAGGCAGTTACCGCAGGTCACTCTGTGGCGGCGCCATACGGGGAGCTGGGGCCCGCTAGACGTCCTGTGATCTGTCGATGTTTTGAGGGTTTTAGGGTGCAGATGGTTCGAGAAGGATCGTCGCCCGAGGGGCCGCGTCCTACCTCGGTTCTCGCGTGGATACTGCCCGCCGCGGCCACCGCGGTGGCCGCGGCCGTCGCCACCGCGACGGTTCCCTCGCAGGCGAGCACGCCGGTCATCTGGATCGGCGCGGTCGCCACCGTGGCGGTCGCGCTGGTGACCGGTGAGGTCTCCCGTCGCGGCCGGGCGCTCGCCGCGCTGCGTGAGCGGACCGCGACCCAGCAGGCCGCGCTCGGCCGGCAGGAGGCCGAGACCGTCCGGCTGGCCGAGGAACTGCTGCCCGAGGTGGTGGCCCGGCTCAGTCACGGCGAGTTCCCCGAGGACGTGTACGCCGCGATGACCGAGCGGATCACGCGTCATGCGCGTGAGGCGGGTCTGACGCCCGAGTTCACCGCGGCGCACCAGGCCGTACTGCGCTCCGTTCTCGACGCCGTCGTCGGCGAGGAGGACCTCCGCGAGTCCGCCCAGCGCGCGTTCGTGAACATCGCCCGCCGTGTACAGGCGATCGTCCACCAACAGGCGCAGGAACTGCGGGACATGGAGGACCGGCACGGCCAGTCCCCGGACGTCTTCGGTGACCTGCTGCGCCTGGACCACGGTACGGCCCTGATCGGCCGCCTCGCCGACTCCATCGCCGTCCTCGGTGGCGCGCGCCCCGGCCGCCAGTGGAGCCGAGCGGTTCCGCTGTTCAGCGTGCTGCGCGGCGCGATGTCCCGGATCATCGACTACCAGCGCGTCGAGCTGCACTCCGTGTCGGAGGTCGCGGTCGTCGGTACCGCCGTCGAGCCGCTGATCCACGCCCTCGCCGAGCTGCTCGACAACGCCACCCGCTACTCCCCGCCGCAGACCCGGGTGCACCTGACCGCCGTCGAGGTGCAGTCCGGTATCGCCGTGGAGATCGAGGACGGCGGCGTCAGCATGAGCGAGGAGGCCCGCAAGCGGGCCGAGCGGATGCTCCAGCAGGCGCAGCAGGGCATCGACGTCAACGACCTGGGCGAGACTCCGCGGCTCGGCCTCGCGGTGGTCGGTCGGCTGGCGCAGGCGTACAACTTCCAGGTTTCGCTGCGGCCTTCCGCGTACGGCGGTGTGCGCGCGGTGCTGATCGTTCCGCAGGACCTGATCACCACGGCCGCCGCGACCGGCCGCGCGCACGGCATCGGCGCGTCCTCCGGCCCGCGTACGGCCCGTACGGAGCGCCGCGAGGTGAGCGCGGCCCCGCAGGCCACCGGCCCCCGGCACGCCGCACCGGCCCCGTCCGTACCGGCGGCCCAGGCCCGTAACGGATTCCCGACCCAGTCCCAGAACGGCTTCTCGGCTCAGGCTCAAGCCCAGAACGGCTTCCCGCCCCAGGCTCAAGCCCAGCCCCCGGCTTCGGCTCCGTTCGCGCCGTCGATGCCCCCTGCCGCAGCGGCAGTGCCCCAGCAGTTCCGGGACGACGTCCGGGAGGAGACCCAGGATGACCTCCCCGTGGTGACCGAGCGGACCGCCAACGGGCTGCCGCAGCGGCGCCGCAAGTCCCGTGCCACCGCGCCCGTGCCCCCGGCGACCCCTGGTGCGCACGCGGCTCCCGCCGCCTCCCCGCCCGCCGTTCCCTCCACCGGAGGGACGGAGAGCGCCGCGCCGGTGCAGCCCGGCATGTGGCTCGCCGCGTTCCAGAGCGGTCTGTCCGGCGAAAGTCACTCGGGACAGTCGGGGCAGTCAGGCCGGGCGAATGCCTCGGGCCAGGCGAACGCGTCGGGGCAGACGGGCCAGCCGGAACGTTTCGGCAACACGGATACGTCGGGTCGGCCGGGGCACCTGCGCCCGGACCCGCCCGCCGAGCAGTCCGGCCCGGTCACCGACCGGACCGGCAACCCGGCCCCCGCGGCCGGTACGGGGACTTCAGTCAGTGCCGCAAGTGCAGCCAGTGAGAAGAGTGACGAGTCGTCGGAAAAGAGTGAGTAGCCATGATTCAGCACCGGCCCAACATGGACTGGATGCTCAAGGACCTCGCGGAGAGCGTTCCGCAGACCCGTCACGTGGTCGTGCTGTCCTCGGACGGCCTGCGCATGGCCCAGTACGGTACGGACACCGATACCGCCGACCGGCTGGCCGCGGCCTGCGCCGGCCTGCAGAGCCTGGCGGGCGCGGTGGCCGCGGAGTTTCCGCACAGCGACGGCCGGATGCGCATGGTCGTGATCGAACTGGACGGTGGCTTCTTCTACTTGATGGCCGCGGGCGCCGGCGCTTATCTGGCGGTCCTGGCCGATGAGGGTGTGGACGCCGGGCTGATAGGGCAGCGGATGCGGGACCTGGTGGCCCGTATCGGCGAGCACCTCAGCAGCCCACCGCGCCACGACGGACAGGGCGCATGATCCAGGGCGGCGAACGGATCGGCAGGCGGCCGGGGCCGCACGGGGGCACGGCAGGGCGAAGCGGGGACACGGCATGAGCGGAGCGGACCAGGACTGGGAGGACCAGAGCCCCGAGCGGCTCTACGTGATCACCGGCGGGCGCAGCGGCGCCTCCGGCCACACCACCTCTCTCGACCTGGTCACGCTGATCGTGTCGAAAACCGGCCCGCAACCGGGCATGCAGCCGGAGCAGGCGTCGATCATCCGGCTGTGCCACTCCCCGCTCTCCGTGGCGGAACTCTCCGCCTACCTGCAGTTGCCGGTCAGCGTGGTCACCGTCCTGCTCGGTGACCTGCTGGCCGACGGGCGGGTGGTGGCACGCGCGCCCGTGCCGCCCGCCCAACTTCCCGACCGTGCCCTTATTGAGGCGGTGATCCATGGACTTCAAAAGCTCTGAGACGCTCGTCGAACACCCCGCCCAGGGGCCGCGGAGCGAGGACGAACTGCCCGAGACCGCCGCGGCCGCGGTCAAGGTGGTGATCGTGGGCGGATTCGGGGTCGGCAAGACGACCCTGGTGGGCTCGGTGAGCGAGATCCGCCCGCTGACCACCGAGGAAACGATGACCCAGGCCGGTGTCGGCGTGGACGACATCGTCGGCATCGAGCGCAAGACCTCGACGACCGTCGCGATGGACTTCGGCCGCATCAGCCTCAACGAGGAACTGGTGCTGTACCTGTTCGGCACGCCGGGCCAGCAGCGCTTCTGGTTCCTGTGGAACGGCCTGTTCGACGGCGCGCTGGGCGCGGTGGTCCTCGTCGACACCCGCCGCCTGGAGGTCAGCTTCGACGTCATCGGGCGCCTGGAGGAACGCGGCGTCCCGTTCGTCGTCGCCATCAACTCCTTCCCGGACGCGCCCGTCCACCCCGTCGAGGAGATACGGGGCGCCCTCGACCTGCCCCCGGAGGTGCCGATCGTCGAGTGCGACGCCCGGCTGCGGTCCTCCAGCCGGGACGTGCTGATGACGCTGATGCGGTATCTGCATTCGCTGGCGGTGAGCTGAGCCGGTCCGTCCGCTCGTGGAGGGTCGAGACGACTGCCGGGTGGCCGGCCGTACAAGCCGAGCGGAAAGCCCAGGAGTAAGCGCTTACATCTGCACGGGAGCGACGCCCGCGAGCCCGGCAGAAGCTGCGAATCGGGGAGTTCAGGAGTTCGGGAGGTTCGGGGAGTCAGGGGGGGTGAGGGGGGCGAGGAAGCAGGAGACTCAAGGGGTTCGGGGGAACCCGTGGGGTACGAAGAACCCGAGGCGATCGCAGCACGCCATCGGGCGGCCATCGCCCCTCTCGAACCATCCCAATTACTCCCAAATCCCTCCCTTGCGCTTCGGTACCGGCGCCTCCTCCCGCATAATCCAAATCTCACCGGTAACTCCTTCACCGAGAGGTCACCCGCATGACGAACCCCTTCGAAGACCCGGAGGCGCAGTACCACGTCCTGACGAACGACGAGAACCAGCACTCGCTGTGGCCGGCGTTCGCGGAGATCCCGGCCGGCTGGCAGAGCGTGTACGGTCCGGAGGGTCGTCAGGCGTGCCTGGACTACGTCGAGGAGCACTGGACCGACATGCGGCCCCGCAGCCTGGCGGAGGCCATGGCCGACTGAGTACGCGTACTGAATGGGAGGTACCACTCCGGCGCGGAGTGGTACCTCCCATTCACGCTTCATCAGCTCTTCCCACCCCACCCCCCCCGCTGCTAGACCAGCGTCAACCGCAGCGCGAACGCCGCGAACCCCACCGCCAGCGCCCCCGCGCACACCCGCCGCCCCCGCGACACCCCAGTCCACGGCGTCTCCAGCCGTCTCGCCACCCGGGCGATGAGCACGAGCGTGACGGCGAAGAGCGGCAGCCACGGCAGGCGGGTCGCCATCCAGGTGGGGAAGTCCGGGGCGGTGGTCAGGCCCTGCACCGTCGTACCGACGAAGGAGGCAGGTACGGCGATCGCGAGCATCGCCGTCTGGTGCCAGCACAGGATCGTCATCGCGGACCGGTTGACGGCCGTGACCGGCGCCCACAGCGCGGGCCGTCGCAGCAGGTCCGCTATTCGGTCGCGCAGCAGGATCGCCGCGCCGGACTGCGCCGCGGCCAGGGCGATGACGAGCAGCGACGGCGGGTGCGAGTTCGTACGGTCGTGGCCGGGGACGCCGACCAGGCTCGCCGGATAGTGGAAGACGAGGAGCAGCAGCGCGAAGAGTGCCGTGCCCCCGGCGAACAGCAGCCAGGCGCCGCGCCTGCCGAGCCGCTTCTCGCCCCAGGAGACGCCCAGTTGGTAGCCGAACATCCAGCCGGGGATCAGGCTGATCAGCGTGACCCAGTACGGTATGGAGTCGGCGAACGGCCCGTAGCGCAGGAAGTCCATGACGGCGATGACCGCCGCCAGCGGTGCCGCCGCCCAGCCCCCGAGCCGCCGCGAAGCCGCCATGCAGTACGGGGTCAGCGCCGTCACCATCGCGTACACACCGACGAACCACAGCGGTTGGACGACCAGGGTGGCGGCCGTGTGCAGGGTCGTGACGGGCACTCCGGCCGCGTACAGGACGGCGGCGAGCACGGCCCAGACGGCGGTGACGCCGACGGCCGGCCGCAACAGCCGGGCCAGGCGGCCGCGCAGCCAGTCGCCCGGTGTCGCGCCCCGCTCGGCGGCGCGTCGGAAGGACAGGACGGAGGCGTAGCCGCCGACGAGGAAGAAGATGCCCAGCATCTGGAGCACCCAGGTGATCGGCGCCAGCGGGGCGAACGAGGACAGCGGGCTGGCGTTGTGCAGCGAACTGTCGGCGTCACGGACGAACCCGCCGACGAGCCAGTGACCGGTCGGCACGGCCAGCAGCGCCAGCGCCCGCAGTCCGTCGACGGCCCGGTCACGCAGGACCGGGTCGGGGCCGCCGGTGGCCGGGTAGGGGCGCGGGGTACGGGGGCGGGACCGTTCGTCCAGGCTCATGCTCCGGCACCCGGTCTTCCGGTGGGACGCGGCATGGCAGCATTCCTCTCCTCGCACACGGCCGGCCCGCGGGGTGCCGCGGGCCGGCCGGAAGTCCGTCATGAAGGCGATCGCCGATCGACCTCCATGCTGGTGCGAGGAGCGGCGGAACACAGTCGGGCCAGGGCCCGGATCGTGGTGGGGCAAACCCTCCTGTACGCCTGGGTGCCAGCACCCCATGGGGCGCGGACGAACGCTCACGCGCTCCCCGGGACGGCGCGAGCGCAATCGTCACGCGCCCTACGGCGCCCCTTTGTTCGTATCATCGGCCCCATGACCGCCAAGACTCCGGAACCCGCCGCCTGGGGCGAGCTGCGCGCCTCCCACTCCGACCGGGACGCGGTGGTGGAGCAGCTCAGGGGGGCGGCGGCCGAGGGCCGTCTCGACCTCGACGAGTTGGAGGAGCGGCTGGAACAGGCGCTCACCGCTAAGACCTTCGCCGACCTGGCCCCGCTCACCGCCGACCTGCCCCGCTCCGCCTCCGTACTGGACCCGGGCGAGCCGCTGGTCCTCAAGGGCGGTTTCCACGGCGCCGCCCGTACGGGACGCTGGCGGGTGCCCGCGCACATCACCGCGCACGGCGGCATGGGCGGCGTCCGGCTCGACTTCACACGCACCGAGTGCCGACTTCCCGAGGTCGAGGTGGAGGTGTACGGCGAGATGGCGGGCGTCACGGTGATCATCCCCGAGGGCTGGGCCGCGGACACCGACGGCATCACCACCGGCACGGGCGCCCTCAGGAACAAGACCACCCCCGACCGGCTCCCGGACACCCCGCTGATCCGCCTCACCGGCTCCGTCGGGATGGCGGGCGTGGTGATCCGCCACCCCAACGCCCGCGAACGCCGGGCGCTGAAGCGCGAGCAGGGGAAGTAGGCGACGTCGTACGCCGGGCGGGTGGCGGGGCGCGCAGCGGTAGCGCGTCGGCACCTGCCGCCACGGCCCTACGAAGAGTCACGGAAGACGCGGTGACCGGCGAGGCGTCTTCACACCGCCGTACCCACGGGCGCCCGGCGGTGAGGGATGTGCGCCCCCGGCAGGACTCGAACCTGCGGCCAAGTGCTTAGAAGGCACCTGCTCTATCCACTGAGCTACGGGGGCCAGATGGTGGGCGTGGATCACGGGCCGCCGACAAGGATAGGGCTCCGTGTGCCTCGTCCCGGTTGCTTCACCTCCGTGGCACGTTGTGGAGGTTCGGTGAAGCGGTCCCGATAATCGCAGGCAGGTACGAATTCTGCATCGCTTTTGGCGCCTCACGCGTCGGGTGTTGTGCACTCGTTATGCCTGCGCCCCTCTGATCGCGACTGCCTCATGCGTCGCTGATCCCGTTCTGTACCGATTTACGCGGCGCGCACAGAGGGCTATACGCTTCAAAAACCCGCCAAAATTGGGCATTCTGCACCTGTGGCAACCTTGGACGTACAACCCCGGCTCCTTGACGTTCTGTCCGCGCTGCGCGACCGCGTCGACGCCGCGCGCTTCCCGCTGCCACTGCCCGGCGCCGCCCGCGCCCGGCGCACCCGGTCCGAATTGCTGGACCAGCTCGACGACTATGTGATGCCCCGGCTGCGCTCTCCTCAGGCCCCGTTGCTCGCGGTCATCGGCGGATCGACCGGGGCCGGCAAGTCCACGCTCGTCAATTCGCTGGTCGGCCGTCGTGTCAGCGAGGCCGGCGTGCTGCGGCCGACGACGCGTACGCCGGTGCTCGTATGCCATCCGGACGACCGGCACTGGTTCGCCGACCGGCGCGTACTGCCGCAGTTCACCCGGGTGCGGGTGCCCGTGCAGGACGGCCCCGACGCCATGGAGGCGTACGACGGGACGGGCCCGTACGACGAAACGCGTGCGTACGTCGAAACGCACCCGTACGACGAAACGGGCCCGTACGGCGGGGCGGGGCCGTACGGCGGGGCGGGGCCGTACGGCGGGGCGGGGCCGTACGAGGGCGGAGACTCCCGGGCGGGCGGGAAATCGGCTTCCGAAGGCGGCGGGGGCGCGAGCGGCCCGGCCGTGGCCCGTGGCCCCGGCGGGCCGACGGGGGCCGGGAGCGCGGTGGGCATGGTGCGCGCGGCGGGCGTGGCGCCCCTGCGCATCGAGACGGACCCGGCGCTCCCCAGCGGCCTGGCCCTCCTGGACGCCCCGGACATCGACTCGCTCGTCGCGCGCAACCGGGAACTGGCCGCCGAGCTGATCTGCGCGGCCGACGTATGGGTCCTGGTCACCACCGCCGCCCGGTACGCGGACGCGGTGCCGTGGCACCTGCTGCGTACGGCGAAGGAGTACGACGTCACGCTGGTGACGGTGCTGGACCGGGTGCCGCACCAGATCGCCTCCGACATCTCGGCGCGGTACGCGGCACTGCTGACCCGCGCCGGGCTCGGCGACGTGCCCCGCTTCACCATCCCCGAACTGCCCGAGTCGGCCGGCGGCGGCAGCGGCCTGCTGCCCGCCACGGCGGTCGCGGCGCTGCGGCGCTGGCTGGAGCGGCACGCCCAGGACACCGCGGTACGGAACGCGGCGGCAGCCCGTACCACTGCCGGGGTCCTCGCCTCGCTGCGCTCCCGTATGCCTGCCCTCGCCGGTGCCTCCGCCGCCCAGCACGCGGCCGCGGTCCGGCTGGCCGACCAGGTGGAGCAGGCGTACGAGGAGGCGGCGGCACGGGTGCGGCGGGAGATCGAACAGGGGGAGGTGCTGTCCGGGGACGCGCGGGCCCACTGGCGCGACCACGAACTCGGCGGCCGCCCCGACGAACTCCTGGACGCGCTCACCCACGGCCTCACCTCCCTGCTGCGCTGCGCCGTGGAACAGGCCGACGAGCGGGCCGCCGACGCGTGGCGCCGGGACCCCGCGTCGGCCGACGCGCCCCTGGCCGAGGTGGCGGAGGTGGCGGCCTCGGCAGCCCGCCTGGGCGTCGTCGTACGGCGCTGGCGGCGCTGCCTGGAGGAACTGGCGGAGGAGGGCGTACGGGAGGCCCGCGCGGCCCGCGGCGTACGTACGGGGCGCGGGACCGTGCGGGCCGGAGAACGGACCAGGGCCGCGGCCGACCCCGAGGAAGCGGCGGCCCTGCTGGCCACCACGCTGCTGGGCGGCCGGCGGGCCCGTACGGCGGGCGATGCGCTCGCGGAACTGATGGGGGCTCAGGCAGCGCTACGGCTGCGCGACCGGGGCGGCCGGCTGCTCGAAACGTACCTTCAGCGCGCGTTGGACGGCGAACGGGAGCGGCGCTTGGCGCCGCTGGAGTCGCTGGGCGTACGGCCGGAACACCAGGCCGCGCTGATCGCCGCGCTGTCTCTGCTTCAGAAGGAGAGGGTGACGCGGTGACTGCTTCTGTAGGGCGTTCGGGTGGGGATGGCGTACACGAGAGCGCACCCGAGGGTGAGCCCGAGCCGGTTGTGGAGCCCGGCCGGGAGACGGGTTGGGTCGCGGAGCCGACGGCAGCGGCTGCCCAGGAACGGGGGACGAGCAGCGGAGTGACGGTGGGCGCCGAAGCGGTGACGGGCACCGACGCAACGATGTCCGCTCGGGGTGGAACGGCGCCGGACCCGAGTTCCAGCCCGGCCCCGGACCCGCACCCGAGCCCCGCCTCCTGCTCGGACGCCTCCGACTCGGACACCTCCGCCCCTGCCCCGACCTCAGAGGCCACCGCCCCGCACTCAGATCCCCCAACCCCGGAAACCACCCCGCCCCCCAGCGCCCCCGACACTTCCACCACCTCCTGGAACGACGGCCTGATCGCCCGCCGTGCGAACGGCCCCGACACGAAGCACGGCGCTGGGCGCCGCCCCGCCCCGGAAGCGGGGGCGGAGTCGCGCGGCGGAGGGCGCCCTGCGTGGCGGGACTGGGCCGAGTCGCAGGAGTGGGACGAGCGGGACCAGTGGCTCGCGCAGGACGAGTGGCTGGACGACGACGAGTGGCGCAGGCAGCGTGACTGGCAGGAGTGGGAGGATGAGGGGGAGAACGAACTCGAAGCCGTACTGTCCGTACTGAAGGAGACGGGGGAGCCCGTACAGGAGCCGCGGGGCAGACGGGACCGCCTGCCGGAGATGCAGGAGTACGGGCCCGCGCCCTCCAGGAAGCGGCGTTCCCCGGCGGAGCGGCTGCGGCCGCGGCTGGATGCCCTGCGTGAGCTGATCGGGCTGTCCCGGACGCGGCTGGATGGGGCCACGCTGGCGGAGGCGGGGCGCGTGCTGGACGCGGCGGACGAGCGGTACCAGCTGTCCGGTGAGCACACCGTCGTCGCGGTCGCCGGGGCAACCGGCAGTGGCAAGTCGTCGCTGTTCAACGCGCTCGTGGGCGCGGACCGGTCGGACGTGGGCGCGCGCCGGCCGACGACCGCGGAACCGGTGGCGTGTGTGTGGTCCGGCGGATGGCCGGGCGCGGAAGCGCTGCTGGACCGGCTCGGCGTGTCGGCGCGCCGCCGGTACGCGCCGGCACCCGGCGCCCCCGCACTGCCCGGCCTTGTCCTCCTGGACCTCCCCGATCACGACTCGGCAGCCGTCGGGCACCGCGAGCAGGTCGACCGGATGCTGGAACTGGTGGACGCGGTGATCTGGGTCGTCGATCCGGAGAAGTACGCGGACGCGGTGCTGCACGAAAGGTATCTGCGGCCGCTGGCGGGCCATGCCGAGGTCACGTTCGTCGTACTCAACCAGGTGGACCGGCTGCCGGGAGACGCCGCCGTACAGGTGGTGGACGACCTGCGCCGGCTGCTGGACGAGGACGGGCTGGCCCTCGGGGAGCACGGCGAACCGGGCGCGGCCGTACTGGCGCTGTCGGCGGCCACGGGGGAGGGCGTCGGAGAGCTGCGGGAGACCCTGCGGCAGTTCGTCGCGGAGCGGGGCGCCGCGGACCGGCGGCTGACCGCGGACGTGGACGCGGCGGCGGGCCGGTTGTGGCCCGCGTACGTGACGGACGGGCGGTACGGGCTGACCGAACCCGCCCGGGAGGAGTTCGAGGACTGGCTCGCCGAGGCGGTCGGCGCCGGAGCGATGGGGAGCGCGGCGGAGCGCGACTGGCTGCGGCATGCGGAGCGGGCGTGCGGCACGCCCTGGTCGCGGCTACGGCTGCGCAGACGGGCGGGGGCGCGCGGCCGGGGCGGACGGCCGGGCGGCGGGCGTACGAGTCCGGGACGTACGGGGGCGTCGCGGCTCTGGCACCGGGACGCGTGTACGGAGGTGGACGCGGGCGGGGACGAGGCGTGCGCGACGGTGGGCGGCTGGGTTCCGGTGGACGGGCGGGCGACGGCGCGGCCGCTGGTGGAACAGGCCGTACGGACCGTGGCGGGGGAGGCGGCGGAGGGGCTGCCCGGGCCCTGGGCGCAGGCGGTGCGCGAGGCGGCGACCCGGGGCGCCGAGGGGCTGCCGGAGGCGCTGGACCGGGCGGCCGCGGTCTCCGAGGGAGCGCTTCGGGCCGGGCCGCAGGTACGGCCGCGGTGGTGGTCGGTGGCCGGCGTCGCACAGGGGCTGCTGGCGTTGTTGCAGGTGACCGGGGTGTTGTGGCTGCTGGCTGTGGCGGTGGGCGCGGTCGAGGCGGGGGAGTGGTTCTCCGCGCTGCTGGTGGCGGGCATCGGGACGGCGGGCGGCCCGGCGCTGTCGTGGGCGTGCGGCGTGGCGGGGCGCGGTCCGGCCCGCCGGTACGGCCAGGAGGCGGAGCGGCGGCTGCGTACGGCAGCGGCGGTCTGCGGACGGGCCGCGGTGCTGGAACCGGTCGCCGCCGAGCTGTTGCGCTACCGGGAGGTGCGGGAGCAGTACGCGGTGGCGGCGGGGTTGTGAGCGGGGGCGCGACGGTGACGGCCCGTCGGGGTGGGCAACCCGGTCGGGTGACGGAGTTGTCCACAACTCGGCGGTAACGCACAGGCCCCGGCGGGCATCGGCGAATCCGTGCAGCATGGGTCCCACGCGAACAGGCCCGGGACCGGGCCGGGGGCCCGCCGGGGGCCTGTGACGGGGGAGTTGATGACGATGTACGACACGATGGTGACGCTGGTGGGGAACGCCGCGACGGCGGTGGAGCACCGGCAGACCACGGCGGGCGTTCCGATGGTGCGGTTCCGCCTGGCGACCTCCACGCGGCGCTGGGACAAGGAGCGCTGCTGCTGGGTCGACGGCGACACGAGCTTCTACACGGTCCGCGCGTGGCGGACGCTCGCGGACAACGTCGCCGCGTCGGTCTCACGCGGCGAACCCCTCGTCGTACACGGCCGCATGCGGGTGTGGGATCGGGAACTGCCCGAGGACAAGGGCGGACAGCGGCGGGTGTCGGTCGAGGTCGACGCGGTGGCGGTCGGGCACGACCTGACGCGCGGCACCTCCGCGTGGCGTCGGGTCGTCCGGCCGCGTATGGAGGCGATGGTGCCGTCCGCCGAAGGGTGGGTGCCCGAGGTTCGGGCGCCGGCGCCACCGGTCCCACCGCCTCCGCGTGGGTCGGCACCGCAGGCGCCGCTGGATCGCGTACCGAACGAACCTGACTGGACGTCTCCGGAGCCGGCGGTCGGCCCGCTGCCCGGGACGGCAGTTGGGACAGAACCCGGGGAAGCGGCCGGAGCGGCATCCGGGTCTGTGGGCGGCAGCAGCCCGCCCCCGCGCACCGGCGTCGAATTGGGCGACAAGTCACCGCCGGATGTGGACGGCCGCGGCGTACCGGCCGCAATCCCCGCTTCGGAGGACGCTGTTGCCGGGGCCTGACAATGCGTGATCGGAGCGCCACCGGGAGCCGTCTCTTTACCACTTCCGGTACCGCCCCGGCCACCTCGGTGAGCGATAAGCCTGAGAAGGCGTCAGTGCCCGGAAAGTCCCGGAGATTTGTCGATAATGCCAGGTCAAGTGGGGTGTAGTCGATAACGATTGCGATTCGGATCGCTTATGGGACGGTATTACGGGGGACCCTGTTGCGCCCGCTCTCTAGGATCCGACGGGTACTCACGAGTACTCACGGGGGCTGATGTATTCGGCTGTTGAGTTCCTTGGGTTCATTCCGGCGAGGCTTCTCCCCAATCGATCCCGCCTCGCCCAGAGGGGAAATTCATGATTTCAGTGAAGAGGCGGGGCGCAGCCCGCCTTGCCGCCGCGGTCCTGGCGTCGGGCCTGGTCGCGGCGGGTGCGATAGCGACCGCGGGTCCCGCTGCCGCGGACGAGACGACGCCCGCTCACGGGGGCGCCAGCGCGACGCTGGACGGTCTGAAGACCTACGGCCAGGCGGTGCTCCACGCCAACGGCCGCGACCAGGAGATCGGCGCCGGACTCTTCGAGATGAAGGTCGACCACGGCGGCATCCTCCAGACGTACTGCATCGACATCAGCACGCCGACGCAGCAGATGGCGAAGTACCAGGAGGTGCCCTGGAGCGCGTCCTCGCTGCACGACAACAAGGACGCCGGCAAGATCCGCTGGATCCTGCAGAACTCGTACCCCCAGGTGAACGACCTGGCCTCGCTCGCCAAGAAGGCCGGTGCGCCGAGCCTGAGCGAGAAGACCGCTGCTGCCGGTACGCAGGTCGCGATCTGGCGCTTCTCCGACCACGTCAAGGTCGACGCCGTCGACCCCGCGGCCGAGAAGCTCGCCGACTACCTGGAGAAGAGCGCGCAGAGCCTCTCCGAGCCCGAGGCGTCGCTGAAGCTGGACCCGCCGGCCGTCTCCGGCAAGTCCGGCAGCAAGCTCGGCCCGGTCACGGTGCACACCAACGCCGGCAGCGTCACCGTCTCCCCGGCCGCCGGTGCCCCCGCCGGCGTGAAGGTGGTCGGTGCGGACGGCAAGCCCGTCACCAAGGCGTCCAACGGCACCAAGCTCTTCTTCGACGTGCCGGCCGGCACGAAGGACGGCGCCATGTCGCTGACCGCCCAGGCCGCCACGAAGGTGTCGGTCGGCCGGGCCTTCACCGGCAGCGTCGGTCGCGTCAAGAGCCAGACCATGATCCTGGCCGGCTCCAGCGAGTCCACCGCGACCGCGACCGCCACCGCCTCCTGGAAGAAGCAGGGCGCGGCCCCGGCCGTCACCGCGGAGAAGGACTGCGCCAAGGGCGGCGTGGACGTCACGGCCACCAACAAGGGCGACGCGCCGTTCCGCTTCCAGCTCTCCGGCAAGGAGCACGTGATCGCGCCGGGCAAGTCCGAGACGATCACCGTCCCGGTCGGCGAGGACCAGGCGTACGAGATCACGATCAAGGGCGAGGGCGGCTTCACGAAGACCTTCACCGGGGTCCTCGACTGCAAGACCGCCGGCACCACCCCCGGTAAGCCCTCGTCGCAGCCCAGCCCGGCCACGGCCGGCGGCAGCAGCTCCGGCACCAACGGCACCACCGGCGGCGGCGACCTCGCCGAGACCGGCTCCAGCAGCGCCACCCCGGTGATCGCGGGCGTCGCGGTCGCGCTGGTCGTGGTCGGCGGCGGCGCGGTCTTCTTCCTCCGTAAGAAGAAGGCGGGCGTCACCCAGTAAGCACGGCGCGGATGTCATCCGGCCATCGGAGTGCGAGAGCACCCCGGTGGCCGGACCGGCGCAGTGGGAGTGATCCGGCGGCCGGATCGACGGAGTTGGGATGATCAGCCGGCCGGGCCGACGGAGTCGGGTGAGCAGCCGCCCGGACCGATGGAGCGCGAGCCGCCCCCGGCGTGAGCGGCCACACCCGCCCACCACGTGAGAGCGGCGGCCCGCCGAGCCCGAGACCGTACGCGGAACTCGGACCGCAACCGCGACCGCACGCGGACCCGGACCGTAACCGCGATCGCACGCGGACTCGGGACCGAAACCGTGACCGCACGCCCCCCCCGACCCGTAACCGTACGCACCCCACGCACCGCCCTCCGTAGCCGAGCCGAAACGGCTCCTCGGCCACGGAGGGCGGCCGTCGTATGCGGCGGCGGGCCCGGACGGGACGCGAAAGGAAGGGGCAGGGAAGGGTAGGGAGGGCCGGACCCCCTCCCGATCACGGCGGCGGCGCGGACTCCCGATCATGGCGGCCGGCAGGCCCAGGACACGGCACGCCCAGCCGGACCCCCGCTTTTGCGCCCCCGCTCACACCCCCGCAAACACCCCCGGCCCCGGCTCCGTAAGGTACTCGTTTCCATCGTGGGCTGGCCGTACGGCAAGATGGGGTGTATCTGCCCTCGCGCGGCGGAGCCGCTCATCGGCCCACGCGGCGGAGCCGCATTGACCATGACAGATCCAGACTGCCGGACGGTTTCTCTTGGCTGAGTACATCTACACGATGCGCAAGGCGCGCAAGGCGCACGGCGACAAGGTCATCCTTGACGACGTGACGCTGAACTTCCTGCCTGGCGCGAAGATCGGTGTCGTGGGGCCCAACGGCGCCGGCAAGTCGACGGTACTGAAGATCATGGCGGGTCTTGAGCAGCCGTCGAACGGCGACGCGTTCCTGTCCCCGGGCTACTCCGTCGGGATGCTCCTCCAGGAGCCGCCGCTGGACGAGTCCAAGACGGTCCTGGAGAACGTCCAGGACGGCGCCCGCGAGCTCATGGACAAGCTCAAGCGCTTCAACGAGGTCGCCGAGCTGATGGCGACCGACTACTCCGACGCGCTGATGGAGGAGATGGGCAAGCTCCAGGAGGACCTGGACCACGCCAACGCCTGGGACCTGGACACCCAGCTGGAGCAGGCCATGGACGCGCTGGGCTGCCCGCCCGGCGACTGGCCGGTCACCAACCTCTCCGGTGGTGAGCGCCGCCGCGTGGCGCTGTGCAAGCTGCTGCTGGAGGCCCCCGACCTGCTGCTCCTCGACGAGCCCACCAACCACCTGGACGCCGAGTCCGTGCAGTGGCTGGAGCAGCACCTCGCCAAGTACGCCGGCACCGTCGTCGCCGTCACCCACGACCGGTACTTCCTCGACAACGTCGCCGAGTGGATCCTTGAGCTCGACCGCGGCCGTGCGCACCCGTACGAGGGCAACTACTCCACCTACCTCGACAAGAAGCAGACCCGCCTGAAGGTCGAGGGCCAGAAGGACGCCAAGCGTGCGAAGCGTCTGAAGGAAGAACTGGAGTGGGTGCGCTCCAACGCCAAGGGCCGTCAGGCCAAGTCCAAGGCCCGTCTGACCCGTTACGAGGAGATGGCGGCCGAGGCGGAGAAGACCCGGAAGCTGGACTTCGAGGAGATCCAGATCCCGCCGGGCCCGCGTCTGGGCAACGTCGTGGTCGAGGTCGAGCACCTGAACAAGGCGTTCGGCGACAAGGTCCTGATCGACGACCTGTCGTTCACCCTCCCGCGCAACGGCATCGTCGGCGTGATCGGCCCGAACGGCGCCGGCAAGACCACGCTGTTCAAGATGATCCAGGGCCTGGAGGAGCCGGACTCCGGCAGCATCAAGGTCGGCGACACGGTCAAGATCTCCTACGTCGACCAGAACCGCTCCAACATCGACCCCAAGAAGACCCTGTGGGCCGTGGTGTCGGACGAGCTGGACTACATCAACGTCGGCCAGGTCGAGATGCCGTCCCGCGCCTATGTGTCGGCGTTCGGCTTCAAGGGCCCGGACCAGCAGAAGCCGGCCGGTGTGCTCTCCGGCGGTGAGCGCAACCGCCTGAACCTGGCGCTGACCCTCAAGCAGGGCGGCAACCTGCTGCTCCTCGACGAGCCCACCAACGACCTCGACGTCGAGACCCTGTCCTCGCTGGAGAACGCGCTGCTGGAGTTCCCCGGCTGCGCCGTGGTCGTCTCCCACGACCGCTGGTTCCTGGACCGCGTCGCCACGCACATCCTGGCGTACGAGGGCGACTCCAAGTGGTTCTGGTTCGAGGGCAACTTCGAGTCGTACGAGAAGAACAAGGTCGAGCGGCTGGGCCCGGACGCGGCCCGTCCGCACCGTGCCACGTACAAGAAGCTCACCCGGGGCTGAGCCGCGTGCGACACCTCTACTCCTGCCCGCTGCGCTGGTCGGACATGGACGCCTTCGGCCACGTCAACAACGCGGTGTTCGTCCGCTACCTCGAAGAGGCGCGGATCGACTTCATGTGGCGGCTGGCGCCGGGCGAGGGCAGCGCGTCCTTCTCGGGCGGGTCCGTGGTGGCCCGCCACGAGATCGACTACGTACGGCCGCTGGTGCACCGGCACGCGCCGGTGACCGTCGAGTCGTGGGTGACGAAGATCGGCGCCGCGTCGATGACGATCGCGTACGAGATCAAGGACGAGGAGACGGTGTACGTCCGCGCCTCGACCGTGGTCGTCCCCTACGACTTCGCCCAGCAGCGGCCCCGCCGGATCACCGCGGAGGAGAAGTCGTTCCTCCGGGAGTACCTGGACGACGGCGCCGGTGACGACGCGAAGCAGCAGGAGGGGGCCGTCGCCGCATGACGGCGCTGCGCCTGGCCGATGCCGGGGAGGCGGCGGATCTCGCCGCCTTCCTGGCCCGGCTGATCCACTACGACCGTGCCGCCGCGGTGCGGTTGCAGGCCGGGGACGGCGTGCTCGCGGTGTTCGGCCGCCCGCCGTCCTTCGAGGTGCTGGCGATCCGTACGGCCCGCCTGGCGCCGGCCGCGGCCCTGCCCGGCGCCGGTCTCGACCTCACGGTGTCCGCCGGTGACCTGCTCGAAGGCATCGACGAGCCGACGGACAGCCTGACGCTGCCCGCCCCCGTCACCGGCCCGCCGTGGGCCGGGGTCCTGCCGCCGCGCGGCGGCTGGCAGCAGGTGCCCGGGCTGCCGTCGCCGCAGGCGCTCGGCCGGACCGTGGCGCTGGCCGTCGCCGAGTTCCGTGCCCGGGACGAGGCGCTGCCGCCGGAGCGCCGTACGCGCGCCGAGCGCGACCGCATCGGGCGCGAGATCTGGTCCCGTACGTTGGGCGACACCCACCTGCCGCTGCGCGCCGCACACGCCGCGCAGTCCCTGGGCTTCCTGCGTCCCGTACGGGCCGAAGCGCAGGCGGGCGGTCACGGCCACCCGGGCACCGGACACGCCGCCGGGGCCGCGCTGGCCGAGCCGCCGTCGCTGACGCTGCTGGCCGCGGGCGGCTGGCTGCGGCTGCGGACGCCGTACGGATCGGTCGCGGTGCGTACGGGCGGGACGGCCGCGCTGCCGGTCATGCCGGCCTGAGGAGGACGGGCAGCCGCCTTGGACGTGCGTCAGGGCCGGGTACGGAGATCACTTCCGTACCCGGCCCTGATGGCTTCGAGCCCCATGCCCAGCACAGCCAGCCGTACCGTTCAGCGAACGGTCAGTATCGATCAGTGAACGCTCAATCAGCGGCATTGATCATCGAAGCCGCCGCATACGTCAGGTAGTTCCACAGCTGCGTCTCGTGCTCGGGGGACAGCTCCAGGGAGTCCACCGCGTCCCGCATGTGCTTGAGCCAGGCGTCGTGGGCGGCGCGGTCGACCTTGAACGGAACGTGCCGCATGCGCAGGCGCGGGTGACCGCGGTTGTCGCTGTATGTGCGGGGTCCGCCCCAGTACTGCATGAGGAAGAGCGCGAGGCGCTCCTCGGCCGGTCCCAGATCCTCTTCCGGGTACATCGGCCGCAGCAGCGGGTCCTCGGCCACCCCCTGGTAGAAGCGGTGCACCAGGCGGCGGAAGGTCGGCTCGCCGCCGACCTGCTCGTAAAAAGTCTGTTCCTGAAGCGTGCCGCGCGGAATCTTGTTCACCCGTCCATGGTGTCAGACGGCTCGGCGGTGCCGGACGGCTCGGCCGAGGACCTGCGACGTAGGACAGTGGGGACATGAGCGGTACAGAGCCCGGTCCCCGGTCGGACCGCGAACCGACGGCCGCGGCACGCGCCGAGCTGGTCCGGCAGATCAGGGCGGGCGGTCACCTGGGGGACCCGCGGTGGCGCGCGGCCTTCGAGGAGGTGCCGCGGCACCTGTTCGTGCCGTACTTCTTCGTGGCCACGGCCCGCGGCTACCAGCGGCTGTCCGGCTCCGACCACGATCCGGACCGGCGGGCGCGCTGGCTGGAGGGCGTCTATACGGACACGGCGCTGGCGACGTACATGCGGGACGGCGAGCTGGTGTCCTCCAGCAGCCAGCCGTCGCTGATGGCCATGATGCTGGAGGATCTGCGGGTCGGGGAGCGGGAGGGGACCGGCAGCGGGTGCCGCGTCCTGGAGGTCGGTACCGGCACCGGCTACAACGCGGCCCTGATGGCGCACCGGCTGGGCACGGACCGGGTGACCACGGTCGACCTGGACGAGGAGATCACCGGCCCGGCACGGGACCGGCTGGCCGCGGCCGGATACCGGCCCGCCGTGGTGACCGGCGACGGCGCCCTCGGCTGCCCGGAGCGGGCACCGTACGACCGGATCATCGCCACCTGCGCGCTGCCGTCCGTCCCCACCGCGTGGATCGAACAGTGCACGGCCGGTGCGCTCGTCCTGGCCCCGCTCGCCACCGGGCTGATCGCGCTCCGGGTCACGGAGCCCGAAGCCGTACGGGCGGAGGGCCGCTTCCTGGCCACGCCCGCGTACTTCGTACCGCTGCGCACCCCTGTCCGTACCCCCACCGGCACGGAACCCGCCCCCGCCGGCGGAAGGCGCCGGGCCCCGCGCGACGCTCTGCCGCGCGAAGCGCTCCGCGACGAGCGGTTCCACTTCCTGTGGTCGCTGGCCGCCGGCAGCCTCCCCCTGGACGAGATCCTCGGCCTGTGGCGGCGCGAAGACCGTCCGCGGCGTGAGCGTTTCGGCGTCACGGTGGACGGGAGCGAGCAGTACGCCTGGCTTGACTCGCCGGGCGGGCCCCATCGGTGGCAGTTGGGTGGAGGGTGATCTTGTACGCGGCGCGCGCTCGCCGGACATCAAAGAGCGTCGGCAGCAGCACGCGTGCTGCTGCCGACGCTCTCCAGTGCCGCTGTTACGCGCGGCGGACGGTCAACGTGGTCCAGGCACCCACGTGGACGCGGTCGCCCTCGTGGAGCGGGGTGGGGACGTAGGGCTGGATGGGGTCCTCGGCGAGGTTGACGGTGGTGCCGTTGGTGGAGTTCTGGTCGACCACCGCCCAGCTGCCGTCCTGCTGCTGGACCAGGAGGGCGTGCTGGTGCGAGACGCCCGGGTCCTCCGGGGGACGGCCCAGGTCGATGTCCGGGGACTCGCCCGTGCTGTGCCGGCGGCGGCCGATGGTGATCTGGCCGCCGGCGAGCGGGACCTGTTGCTCGGGGGAGTACGCGGGCAGGTTGAGGCCGGCCGCCTCCGGGCCGCTGCGGCCCATCATGGCCATGAAGTACTCGCGGTCCGGTGCGATCGCCACGACCCAGCCGTCACCGACGACCGGCGGCGGACCGGGCGGCGCGGCAGGGCCCGGAGCAGGGGCGTTCCACTGCTGCTCGGGCTGCTGCTGCGGGCCCGGCTGCTGCGGCGGCTGGCCGAACGGGCCGGGCTGCTGCTGCTCGAATGGGGCCTGCGACGGAGCCTGTTGTGCGGTCTGCTGCGGCTCGAACGGAGCCTGCGGCGGGCCCTGTTGCGCGGCCTGCTGGGGTTCGAACGGAGCCTGCGGCTGCTGCTGGGGAGGCTGCTGAGACTCGTACGGACCCTGCTGCTGCGGCGGGGTCGGCGGGCCCTGCTGCGGCGGCGGGAAGCCGTAACCGCCCTGCCCGCCAGTGCCCTGACCGGCCCGCCCGCCCTGGCTGTGCACCGGGCCGCCCTGCGGACCCGGCTGCGCGGGCGGCGGAGGTGCGGCCTGCGCGCTGGGCGGCGGCAGCGGCCAGTCGTCGTCGGCTGCGCGGGGCGGGAGCGTCGGGCCGGGCTGCCCTGTGGGCGCGCCGGGCTGCTGGCCCGGCTGCTGCTGCCGGGGAGGCGGAGTGGGGTGGCCAGTCTGGCCGGCCGGTCCCTGCTGGCCCCCCTGCGGGGGCATGCCGAACTGGCCGGACTGCTCGGGCGCGAGCGGTTCGGCGGGACGGTTGATCTGCGACGGACGCGAGCCCTGGTACTCGTACTGCTGCGGCGGGGTCGGCGGACCCTGCTGCGGCGGCGGGAAGCCGTAACCACCCTGCCCGCCCTGGGGGCCGCCGTGCGGGGCGGGCGGCGGCGGGGCGTACGAGGTCGCCGAGTGCGTCAGGAAGTTGTAGCGGCACTCCTCGCAGAACGGAGCCATGGCCTCACGCGGCGTACGGCACTGCGGGCACAGCTCCGGCTGGCCCTGCTGACCGGGCTGGCCCTGCGGGTTCGGCGGCGGGGGCGGGCCCGGTTGGGCGGACTGGTCGGGGCCGAAACCCTGAGGGGGAGGCGGCGGGGTGCTCGGGCCGGAGGCCGGGGGCGGGAAGCCGTAACCGCCCTGTCCGCCCTGGCTGCCGGAGCCGCCCTGCGGACCGGGCGCGGGCGCCGGGCCGGGGCCGCCCTGGCCCATCGGCCCCTGCGCCGCCGGACCCTGTCCTATGGGCCCACCCTGTGGCGCGGGCGGCGGGCCCTGGGATGCGGGTCCCTGAGACGCCGGTCCCTGAGGGGCCTGAGCCGGAGGTGCCGCGTTCTGAGGTGCTGCGTTCTGGGGCGCCGGTGCCGGGGGCCGGCCGGGGCCGGGGAAACCTTGCCCACCCTGAGAGCCGCCGGGGAAACCCTGCCCGCCCTGGGAGTCACCGGGACCACCGAAGCCGCCCGGAGCCCCGGAACCACCCGTCTCGCCGGGACCCCCCTGAGGCCCCGGACCCCCCTGGGGCCCCGGACCCCCCTGGGGCCCCGGACCCCCCTGGGGCCCCGGACCGGTCTGAGGGCCGGATCCGCCCTGCGCCCCCGGCCCGCCCTGCGGGGCCGGCTGGCCGGCCGGTGGCGTGTTGAGGAATCCCGCGGGCAGGGAGGGCGGCGGGGGAACAGCGCCCGCCATCCGGTGGCCGCACACCTCGCACCAGTCTTCGGCCACCGACTGGTGGCCGTTCGGGCAGGTCGGCATGTCGGATCTTCCCCCTCAGTACCGATTGTGTTCGGTAGTACGTCTAGTTTGTTATTTCTTGACGCGAACTGTCTTGGTCGAGCGCGTTTCGAGCGTCATCTCGTCCGCCTCCGTGACCTTCGCCTTCAGTCGCACAGTACCGGTCGCCGCATCGACGACGTCCACCACCTTCGCAAGCAGTTTCGCAGTGTCCTCGTTCCCGGACGCGCTCGCCAGTTGTACGGCTCGTCCCAACTTGGCCGTTGCGCCGTCCGCATCACCCGACTTGCGGGCATCCAGCCCCTGCTGGATGACCTGTGCCAGTTCGGCTTGTCCCGTGTAATGGGCGACCTGGGGGTTAATCGTGGTCGAAGCGGCCATATCGTCCGTCCAGACGGCCCGTACGAGACCCTGCGCCAGTGTCCGCGGTGCGGACCCGCCGGGCTCGGGGAGGACGAGGGAGACCCGCGCGGCCAGCATCTCCTGGCCCACCCCGGCGGCCGGAACCCGTACGCAGAGGTGGTAGTCGCGGGACTCGTCGCCCCAGGAACCTGTCGGATAGTCGCCGGTCCGCGGGCCGGATTCGGTACGGCGGCCGGTCAAGTCGGCCACGGACGGTGCCACTTGTTTGACGAAGGCGACCTCCGCTCCCTGCGGTGTCCACAGCCGCAGGGTGACGTCGGCCACCTCCTTGCCCATCGCGGCCTCCATCATCCGCGTGAAGTCGGCGGCCAGCCCGGACGGATCGGCGACGATGTCGGCCGTGCCGAGCAGCGCGGCGGCGATGCCGGTGACCTCCTTGACCTCCCAGTCCGTACCGACGCCGCGGGCGTCGCACGTGAAGCGCCCGGCGCAGGCCTCGAGGGTGGCGCGCAGGTCCTCGGGCGACTCGTGCTCGTTGCGGCCGTCGGTGAGCAGGATGCCGTGCCGGATGCCGACGTCCGCGTCGGTCAGCAGCCGGTCGGCCAGCCGTAACCAGGTGCCGATGGCGGTGCCGCCCCCGGCGCTCAGCTTGCGCAGCGCCTCCCTGGCCTGGGCGCGGGTGGTCGGGTCCGCGGTGGCGAGCCGACCGCCGCCCGGGTACACCTCGGCGGCCTGGTGGGTGCCGGCCACCACCGCGAAGGCGACACCGTCCCGTACGGTCCCGATCGCGGCGGCGGTCGCCTCGCGCGCGTTGCGCATCTTGGTGGGCGGGTAGTCCATCGAACCGGAGCAGTCCACCATGATCACGACGCCCGCGTGCCGGGCGGCTCCGGCGCTTTCCGGGCCGCGCGCGGCGCCGAGGCCGCCCGCGTCCGTGCCGGCGGCGAAGAGCGGCAGGCCGCCGCTGGTGCCGCCGCCGGTGGCGGTGACGGTGACGATGGCGTTCACCTCGCGCCCGCCCTCGGGCAGATACTCGTTCTGGTACACCTCTGCGGAGAACCGCGGCACGCTGGACTTGGCGAAATTGGCCATCTGTTCCGCTCCTTCGGTCCGCCGCGCGGCTCCGGTGCGGAGGCCGCCCGGCGGTGACGAGACACATGGTCGGGCGGAAGTCCCCGTGATCATCCCCCCGTTGGCGCCGTACTCGTGGTGGTGCGGTGGCGGTCGCCTCTATGGAACGTCCGGACGCGGCCGGAAGCTCCCCGGATTCCGGCCGCCGGTGCCGCCGCGCGGGCGGGCGGCACGCTCACGTCACATGCTCAGGCCGATCCTGCCCGTCACCGTGGCGCCGGGAACGGCACTACCGCCACCGTTACGTTGTCGTGGCCCCCACCCGCGAGCGCGTGGGCGACCAGGGTCCGCGCACTGTGCAGCGGCCGGTCGTGGGCGTCGGCCGGCAGCACCGCGGCGAGCTGCTCCGCGGCCTCGGCGTAGTTCCACAGCCCGTCCGTGCACACCACCACTACACCCGGTCCGTCGGGCTTGAAGGAAGCGGTGTGCGGCTCCAGTTCGTAGGCGTCCGCGCCCAGCCAGCCCGTGATCGCGTGCGCGCGGTCGTCGGCGTACGCCTCGGCCTCCGACATCAGGTTGTTGGCGACCATCTGCGCTGCCCACGAGTCGTCCTCGGTGAGGCGGACGGGGGCGGCGCTGCGGTCGTCGGGGATCCAGTACGCGCGGCTGTCGCCGACCCAGCCGATGACGAGCAGCCCGCCGCCGACCACCGCGCCGACGAACGTGCAGGCGGGCGCGTTCTGCTGACGGTACGGGTCGTGCTGCTGGGGCTGGTGGGGCGCGGCGGCCAGGGCGTTGACGGCCTTGGCGGCGGCGATGATCGCGTCGTGCATGGCCCGCTGCGGATGCGTACCGGCAGGCAGGGCGGCCAGCAGCGACCGGGCCGCCGTCCCGGAAGCGGCGGCGGACGCGTCGTCGGGCCGGGACGCGGAGGAGACACCGTCACAGACGACCGCGAGCACCGCGGGCGAACCGTCCGGCAGCGTCCCCTCGGAGATCGCGAAGAAGTCCTCGTTGCGGTGGTGGCGGTGGCCCCGGTCGCTGACCGCCGCCACGCCCGGCAGTTCCCGTTCCATGTGGTCGCGCTCGCGGGGCTGCGCGTGCCCGCAGTTCTCGCAGTAGCCGTCCTGGGCGACCGTCCCCGCGTGGCACACCGAGCAGATACGGGTGCCCTGGGCGGGGGTCTGGTGCTCGGGGGAGGAGGCCGGACCGGTCGGCAGCGGTGCCCCCGGTGACTGGGGAGGCTGCACCGGTTCCCCCGACGCGCCGGGCGTACGGTCGCCCGAAGGGCCGTGCGAAGACTCGGCACCGGCGCCGTAACCGACGACCCGGGGATCCGGCGCGTCACCGTGCGGGCCCGGCGCGGGGCCGGACGACGGCGGAACGCTCGCCTCCGCGTGCGGTGGCCGCGACTGCGCGTCCGCCTGCGGTCCACCGGGCGCGTAGCCGGGCGGAGGTGGTGGTACGGGGGCGTGCGGGCCGGGCGCCGCGCCGTTCGGGTGGGCGGTCGCGCCGGGCGCGTATGGGGCGTTGCCGTCATGCCCGGCCTGGGCGCCGTGTGCGGAAGGGGGTTGCGTACCGTACGCGGCGGTCCGGGCGCCGTACGCGGGCGTCTGCGAACCGTACGCGGGCGTCTGCGCACCGTACGCGGCGGAGTGCGCGTACGGCGGAGCCGGGCTCGGCGTGGGAGCGGCCACCGGCACGGGCGGCGGAACCGGGCCGGGGGCCTGGACCGGCTCCGGAGCCTGGACCGGCCCCGAAACCTCGCCCGGACCGGCCGCCTGTCCCGAACCTCCCGCCTCCACCGCCCCCGGCATCAAGAACCCCGCCGGCAGCGTCACCGACCCCGCCGGTCCCGCCGCTCCGGGCGCGGCATGTCCCGCGGCGTCACCCAGCGGGACCGTAGGGCGGTCACCGGTACCGTCCGGTCCGGCGGGGGCCACGACGTCGGCGCCGCAGAACCCGCAGTAGTTGTCCCCCGGTTCGAGCGGCTCGTCGCAGCTCGCACACCGGAACGGCCCTGTCACACCCATGTCACACCCACGTCCTGGGGCGGAAGCGGTTGGCCCGTTCCACCAGCTCGATCCTTTCCTCGCCGCGCTGCGCCAGCCGCGCGAGCAGTCTGAACGACCGCTCCAGGCCGAAGCGCAGGCCGCGTTCGTCCAGTGCGCTGCCGAGCAGACCGGGCCGGGCGGCGGTGCCGCCGGAACCGGGGTCCTGAGCCCCGGACGGCAATGTACGCCCCCGCTGCTCGGCACCGCGGCTACCGGAGAGTACCCAGTCGAGCGCGCAGCCCAGCACCTCGGTCGTCAGCCGCTCGCGGCGCTCCGCGTCCAGCCCGGACTCCGCCAGCCGCTCGACCTCCCCGGCCGCCGCCCGCAGGTCCTCCAGGAGTGCGTCCTTGGCGGAGCGCTGCCGCAGCCGGGCCCGGATCGCCGCGATGCGCGCGGCAGTGTAGTGAATGGAGGATTCCGGTACGGATTCGAGCGCGGCCACCGCGCCGGCCCGGTCACCCTCCGCGAGCCGCACCCGCGCCAGCCCGAACGCCGCGCTCACATAACTGTGGTCGGCCGCCCACACCAGCCGGTAGTACTCCGCCGCGTTGTCGAGCTGGCCCAGCACCTCGGCGCAGATGCCGAGCGCCAGCTTCGGCGCGGACTCCCCGGGGAACGCGTCGTACATCGCGTCGAACGACAGCGCCGCCGTCTCGCGGTCGTCGTTCGTCAGCGCCACCAGGCCGCGGTACCAGACGACCCGCCAGTCCGCCGCCCAGTCCCGGTCGGGCTCCGCCTCGATGGCGTGCAGTTCGCGCAGGGCCGCTGCGCCGTCGCCCATCTCCAAGTGGGCGCGCAGTTTTCGCAGCCGCGTCTCTATGGTGTCGGCGGGGGCCGCGCGCAGCGCGCCGATCAGCTCGGCGGGGGCGGCGGCCAGCAGCCCGGCCAGGAAGCCCGCGTTCGGGTCGGCGGGATCGACGCGCGGTACGGGCAGGGCGAGGACGGCCAGCCCGATGTCGAGCGGGCGCAGCACGGGCGCACCGCGCGCCCCGCCGGCCTCCGCCCGCGGGCCGGTCGCCGAGGTGATCTCGTACGCGACCTGGGCGGGAACGGCGGGCTGGGTGCCCCGCCCGGCCGGGGCCGCGACCGGGCCGGCCACGATGCCCGAACCGCTGCCGGATCCCGTACCGCCGACGGTGGCCGGGACGCCGGAAGGCCCCCCGCCGCCGATCTCGCCCGGGGCACCGATGCCGGTGGCCGGACCGACGACCGCGTTCCCGGAGCGACGGCCCGGTCGAAACGGCCACGCCGTACGCCCGTTGGCGCCCGCCCGGCGCCGTCCGGCCGCCACCGTACGGGCACCCAGCAGGGAGGTGTCCCCCTCCGCCCGCGCCACCACATCCGTGTCCACGACGCGCAGCTCCGGCCCGAACAGCGTGGACAGCGAGGGCCGCTGCTCGCCCGTCTGGAGCGCCACGACCTCCCGCAGCACCCCCGTCAGCTGCTCCGCCATCTCCTCCGCCGAGGAGAAGCGCCGCGCCGGATCGGGGTCGGTGGCCCGTACCAGGAGGCGGTAGAAGGACTCGTACGTACGGAAGACCTCGATGTGGTCCGGGTCGGGCAGCGAGTCCACGAAGACGTTCGTGTAGCCCTGGAAGTCGAAGGTGAGCACGGCGAGGGTGCGCGCGACCGTGTAGAGGTCGGAGGCGACGGACGGGCCCGACTCGGCGACCTCGGGCGCCTGGTAGCCGATCGTGCCGTAGATCGCGCTCTCGTGGTCGTCCATCCGGCGGACCGCGCCCATGTCGATCAGCTTGAGCTGGTCGTGCTGCTGGATGGCGTTGTCGACCTTGAAGTCGCAGTACAGGAGGTTGCGGCTGTGCAGGTGGCCGAGCGCCTCCAGGGCCTCGATGCCGTACGCGCACGCCTGCTCGACCGGCAGCGGGTCGCGGCGCCCGTGCGGTGTGCGCCGTTCGTTGGCGATGTCCTTGAGGGACTTGCCGCCGACGTACTCCATGACGATGTAGCCGTCCAGGCTGCCGGTCGTACGGTCCAGGTGCTCGACGAAGTTGTAGATGCGGACGATGTTGGAGTGCTCGATCTCGGCGAGGAAGCGGCGCTCGGACGCGGCCGCCGCCAGCGCCTCCTCGTCGCCGGTGTCCAGCAGGCCCTTGAGGACCACCCAGCGGTCGGAGACCGCGCGGTCGATGGCCAGGTAGATCCAGCCCAGGCCGCCGTGCGCCAGACAGCCGACGACCTCGTAGCTGCCGTGCACCACGTCGCCGGGGCGCAGCTTGGGCACGAAGCTGTACGGGTGGCCGCACTTGGTGCAGAAACCTTCCGTACGGCCGGGCCGGTCGCCGCGCGCCCGCCCCACCGGGGCGCCGCAGTCGCTACGGCTGCAGAACCGCTTGCGCTCGGGGACCTCCGGGTTCTCCAGGACGGCCGTACGCGGATCGGGCCGCGGCACCTCCGGCACCGACACCAGCCCGGCGCCCAGCCGCCCGCGCGCCGGTCCGGAGCCGCTGCCGCGGCCGGCGCTGCGCACGGACACCGGCATCGAGCGCGTCGAGGTGCCCGACAGGGAGCGGGAGAGCCGGCCGGAGACGGAGCGGCGCGAGGTCGCGGAACGCGCGGAAGCGGAGGTCCGGCCTTCGCCGGAGGCGGAGCCGGTGGATCCGGAGCCGTCGGGGCCTGTGCCCCCGGAGCCCGCGGAACCCCCGGAGCCCTCAGACCCCTGAGAACCGCCACCCCCCGAACCCCAGTCCCGGCCCCTCCGCCCCGCCGTAACCCCCGTAGGCGGCGACCCCACCATCCCGTCCGGCGACACGACCGGGGCCAGTCCGCACGTGTCGCAGTACAGTTCGCCGGCGCCCACGTCCTCGTATGTGCCGGGGCAGTCGCGCCGCTGGCACGGGGCGCCGCCGGTGTGCTCCTCGGTCATGCTTCCCCCTGTGGTCCGTCCGCCGGTCCGGGGCCCGGGTCCGGCGGCAGCAGTGCCTCGGCCACCGCCTGCTGGTAGCGCAGCACCGCGTGCTCGGCCGCCCGCAGGTCGCACGGCGCGCTCCACAGCATGCGCCGCGCGACGTCGTACCGCTCGGTCAGCAGCGGGTCCTCGGCCAGGCCGTGCCGCGCGGCCTTGGCCTTGTACGCGTCCAGGCGCCCGCGCAGCTCGGCCCGTACGGCCAGCGGCGCGGTGACCGCCGTCAGGGACTCGCGGGCGCGGTGCAGTTCGTCCTCGGCGCGCTGTTCCAGGCTGTCGAGGAGGGGCGAGAGGCGGTGCCACTGGGCGTGCCGGCGGTACTCGGCGGCGGTGGTCAGCTGCTCGTGCAGCGCGGTGGGCGGGCCGCTGACGGCGGGCACCTCGGATGCGGCGATCTTCGCGAGCACTTCGCCGCGCGCCTGCCGCGCCTCGGTGAGCGTACGGTCCGCCCGGGACAGCACGTCGCGCAGCTGCATCAGCCGCCGCTCCGCGTCCTGCCGTACGTCCAGTACGGCTTCGATCTCCCGCCGGGCGTCCTCCAGGGCGCGTGCCGCGCGGTCGTAGCGGGCGGTGTCCGGGCGGCCGCCGCCGGGCGCGGCGCTGCGGTCGGCGTCCGGGGACCAGAAGGCCAGCGGGTCGGAGATCACTTGGGCGCGCAGCTGCGTCAGTTCGTAGGTGATCCGCTCCAGGTCGTCGCCGGCCGGGTGCTCCCCTGGGCGTACGCCGACCGACCGCGCCAGGGACAGTGTGCGCCGCAGTTCGGCGGCGAGCAGGTCTATCCGGGCGGGCAGCGCGGACCATACGGCGTCGGCGGAGACGATGACGTCCAGCGCCGCCGCGTACAGCGTGTTCATCCGCCCGACCAGTTCCTCCAGGCTGAACTGTTCGCTCAGCCGGGCGGGGCCGCCGAACTGCGCGGTGCCCGTGGTGGCCGCGCCGGGGACCGTGACGCGGGCGCCGCGGAGCAGTTCGGTCAGTTCGGCCAGGTCGTCGGGGGACGGCCAGCGGCGGCGGGCGCGCAGCTCGCGGGCGGCGGTGAGGGCTGCCGTGTACGCGTCGAAGTGTGCCCACAGGACGGTGATGGACTGTTCGGTGGCGGCCCAGCGGTCCTTGGTGACGCCGGTGAGTTCGGCGCCCTCCAGGAGGCGGCGGCCCGCGTGGTCCTGGAGGGCGAGCAGCGAGGTCTCGATCGCCTCGTACTCGGCAGCGAGCCGGCCCAGGGCACGGTCCACCTCCTCCCGGTCCATCACCGGGGTGTGGGGCTTCCCCGGCGAGCCGGGGAAGGATCCGGGGACCCCCATCGATCACCTCTCCAAGTGCGTGTGGTGCGCGGCGGCCGTCGCGTCCGTCGCGGCTGGTCGTACGGCGGTACGGCTGCGGTCGCGGCGCCCGCGGTCGCGGCGCCCGCGGTCCGGCGGCACTGCTGCCTCCGGCGGCGTCGCCTGTCCTCCCGTGCTCACGTCCTTCCCCCTTCCGTGCCCCGCGGGCTCTGTCCATGGTGACGCCACCGGCGGGCGAACGCCGTTCCATGGCAGGGCGCCTCGCCCCGCCATCTGCCGACGGCACCGCCGCGCGCCGCCCGTTGACGCGGCACATCGCCGGTCCCGCCACGCGCCGCCCCGTACGCGGCGCTCGCCCGGCCCCCGCACGGATCAGTCGCTGTACTGGGGCTCGGGCGCCTTGGATATGCCGGGGAGGTCCGCCTGGAGCCACTGCCTGTAGGCGGCCATCCACCGGCTCCCGCCGCCGCCCTCGCGGTAGTTCTCCAGCACCTGGTTGACCCGCCGCACCAGGTCGGTGTCGGCGCGGTTGACCGCGACGCCGTACGGCTCGTCGGTGAACGGCTTCCCCTTCAGCTGCACCGTCGGGTCCTGCGCGGCCTGCGCCGCGGCCAGCGCGTTGTCCGTCACCACCGCGTCGGCCTCGCCGAGCTGGAGGCGCACCAGGCAGTCGAGCTGGTTCGGTACGGTCACGACCCGGGCGCCGTGCCGCTCCTCGGCCAGCCGGGTCTCGCCCGTCGAACCGGCCGCCGTGCAGACCCGCTTGCCCTTCAGTGAGTCGTCGAAGCCCGTGATCCGCGCGTTGATGGGCGCCAGCACCTGCTGGCCGCCCTGGAAGTACGCGGTCGAGAAGGCCACCTGCCGCTTGCGGGCGCAGTTGATCGTCATGGTCCGTACGACCAGGTCGACGGTGCGCTTCTGGAGCGCGGGAATGCGCTGGCTGGTGGGGATCGCCCGGAACGTGATCTTCGGGTCGGGGCCGAGGATGTCCTCGGCGATCGCCCGCGCCAGGGTGATGTCGAAGCCCTCCAGATCGCCGGTGGCCGGGTTGCGGTAGCCCCAGCGGTAGGTGTTCTGGTCGACACCGACGATCAGCCGCCCCCGGGCCTTGATCCGGTCCACCGCCGGGCCGCCCTCAGGGGAGGGCCGCAGGCTCGCGGCGGCGTTGGCGGGGGTGCAGTCCGCCGCCGCGGCGTCGGCGCGGGCGCTGTGCGTCCCGTACGGCGCGGGGCGGGGCGCCGGGCCGTCGCCGCCGCCCAGGACGGGGATGAGGACGGCGGCCGTCGCCGCCATCACGCACACCCCGGCCGCCACCGGGGCCAGCGCGGCCCGCAGGTTCCGCAAACCTCTCGCCCGCGTCGTCATGTCCCCATCACCAGGCCGCCCCATCACCGGTACTCCGAAAGCCTGCGCCCGATGCCCAGCACCGCGCCCGTCGCCCCCAGGAGGGCCAGCACCACGGCGCCCGTCACCAGCCCCGTCAGCGCCCCGCGCCCGTCGTCGGCCGCCTGTCTGAGCTGTCGCTGCTCGTGGTCCAGCGCGCCGGCCAGCTGGGTGTCCACCCGGTCGAAGGACTGCCCGGTCGCCGCGCCGCCGCCGATCACCTTGGCCAGCGCCCGGTCGTAGTCGCCCTGGTCATCGGCGGCGCGGGCCTCGGCATGCCGCGCCTGCCACTGCCGTACGGTCTCGACCGCTTCCTGTACGGGGCGCCGGCCCGCGTCGTCGTCGGCGAGCGCCAGGGCCGAGCCCAGCTTGCTGTCCGCCGCCGCGGCGCCGCTCCGGCCCGCGCCCGCCAGGTCCTTCATGCCGGTGCGGTAGCCGACCTCGTAGAAGTCCTGCTGGTCCTTGGTGACCACGGCGCCGCGCGCGACCAGGGTCAGGTTCTCGTCGCCGCGGGCCTGGAGGGCGTCGATGCGCGCCTCGTTGAGGACGTTCAGCGAGCGGGCGCCGTCCTCGTACGACGTGTTCAGGCCCGCGCGGGCCACGGAATGGCCGACCGCAAGCCACAGCAGGACGACGGCGGACGCGGTCGTGGCCGCCAGCAGGCCGTGGTTGAACACCCGGTTCGTGCGGCGATAGTTGCGCCGCTGGGCCCAGACGAGAGCGCCGAGCGCCACCACGCCGGCGGAGAGCGCCAGCCAGGGCCACGCTTTCGCCGAGTCGTAGTCCGCCCTGAGGTGCGCCGTCTCGGCCACGTACAACTCACGAGCCGCCGGGAGGAGTTCGCCGCGCATCTGCGCGTTGGCGTAGCGCAGGTAGGCGCCGCCGAGGGGGAGGCCCTGGCGGTTGTTGGTGCGGGCCGTCTCGACCAGGCCCGTATACCGGGGGAGGAGGCTGTTGAGCTTCCCGATCTGGCGGGCGGCGGTGTCCGAACCGCTCGTGTTGGACGCTGCTTTGGCCAGCAGCCGCGCGGCCATGGCGATGTCGGCCTCGTACCGGTTGCGGGTGGCCTGGGTCTCCTTGCCGCCCGCCAGGAAGCCGCTCGCGGCGGTGGTGTCGGCGTCGGCGAGGGAGCGGTAGATGTCCGCGGCGTCCGCGCTCAGGGGCTGGCTGCGCTCCACCACGTCGCGCGCGGCAGCGGCCCGGTCGGTGACCTGCCAGGCCGTCGCGGCACCGAACGCCACGACCAGGAAGGCCAGTACGGCCCCGATGATCCGCAGCCGGCCGGGCTCGGTCGTGGCGGCGGCCCGCAGCTGGTCCACGCCGTCGGCCCATGCCGTACGCCGCCGGACGGCACCCGCACCCGCGCCCGTACCCGAAGAGAGGGCGGAACCGGGCCCCGCGAAGGTGCCCGAACCGGCGGCGGAGGGGCCGGGGACGGGGGCGTGGCCGGACGGCGGCGCAGTGCCGGTCTGCGGGTTGGACACGGAACCTCCCCCTGGTCGCGGACGGCGGCCCCGGCCCCGTGCGACGGGCGCACGGGAACAGTTGCACGGCCAGCAGTCAGTATGGCCGCAGGGACTGACAACCACACCGTTATTGCCTGGATCATGTGCGGATCGGGCCCCGCCGAACCCTCCCGCCCGGCGGGCATCCGTGTTCCCCCGCCCTCCACCACGCACGGCTCGTCGGTAACGGTTCCCGAAAGGACACGCGTGTACGGAAATCGCCGTATACGGCGGGGAATCCGGACTCTGGCCGCTGGGCACGGACGGAACCCGCTCCCGACTGCGAGGCGTGAGCGGAACCCGCCTCGGCCGCGGGGCCCGGACCGAGCTCGCTCCCGGCCGCGAGGCGCGGGCAGCACCCGCCAGCGGCCGGAAGGCGAGGGCGGAACCCGCCCCCCGACGGGTCCCACCCGGCCTGTACGTGGGAGGGCGGACGGCGGTCGCGTCGGGGGCCGAGGCGCTGGGCAACGCTCCCGCCGCCGAAACGATCCCGCCTGACAACTCCCCCGAGTGGGGGAACGATCGGGGCGGGCGGAAGGATCCCGCCAGGCGGAAGGAGCCCGGCGGCCGGAAGGGCCCGGCAGGCGGAAGGGCCCCGGCGGCCGGAAGAACCCCGCCAGCCGGAAAGATCCCCCCGCCAAGCCCCTCCTCAGCTCCCCACACCGCCCGCTCCTCAACCCCCTGCCCCACCCCCGCCAAACCCCTCCCGGACCCGCTCATACGCCTCCGCCCCCGCTCCGGCCCGGTCCAGTGCGTGCAGGGCCGCGCCCAGTACGGGGGGCTCCGTGACCACGCGCGGTTCCGCCTTCGGGGCCCGCTCCGCCAGCAGGCGGGCCAGTTCGTCGTGCAGGAGCGGGTGCCGGGCGGCCAGTACGCCGCCGCCCAGGACCAGCGGCGTCGGCTCGTCCAGTAGGTCCAGCCGGCCCAGCGCCACCGACGCCAGCAGCGCGATCTCCTCCGCCTGCCGCTGCACCAGGGCCCGCGCCACCGCGTCGCCGGACGCGGCCACTTCGAACAGCAGCGGCGTCAGCCCGAAACGGCGCTCCCGGGGAATGCGCCCCAGGTGGAGCGCTTCGATCAGCTCCGGCATGGTGGTCAGCCCGAAGTGGGCCGGAACCTCGCGGGCCAGCGCGCTCGGCTCGCCGCGCCCGTCGTCGGCCCGCGCCGCCCACCACAGCGCCTCCTCGGCAAGGTGCCCGCCACCGCCCCAGTCGCCGGAGATCCGCCCGATGGACGGGAACCGGGCGGTGCGGCCGTCGTGTCCCAGGCCCACGCAGTTGATGCCGGCGCCGCACACCACCGCGACGCCGACCGGTTCGCCGCGGTCCGACAGCCCGGTGCGCAGCAGCGCGAAGGTGTCGTTGGCGACGGTGACCGTACGGGCCCAGCCGTACGAGGTGATCTCCGCGGCCAGCTCCGCCTCCTCTACGGGCAGGTCGGCGTTGGCCAGGTAGGCGGACACCTGGCTCACCGGCCCGGTGACGCCGGCCCGTTCCCGTACCGCTTCCACCAGCGCCGCCAGGTCGCCGACGGCCCGCGCGACGCCGACCACCGGCGGCTGGAAACCGCCGCCGCGGGCCGTCGCCAGCACCGTCCCGTCCGCGCCGACCAGCGCCACGTCGGTCTTGCTGTTGCCCGCGTCGACGGCAAGCATCAGCCCGCCGGCATGCGTATCGGCTCCGGTCGGCCCGGCCGGTTGATGAACCGTTCCGCCACCCCCGGAGGACACCGTTCCGCCACCCTCGTAAGACACCACCTCATCACCCCCGTAAGGCACCGCCCCACCCCCCTCACCCTTGCTCAGAGCCACGTGAGGTGCTCCCGGTTGTGCGCGATCAGCTCGTCGGTCAGCCGGTCCGCGTACGCGATCTGGCCGATGAGCGGGTGGGCGAGCAGCGCCTCGAAGATCCGGTCCCGGCCACCCTTCAGGGCCGCTTCCAGCGCGAGGTGCTCGTACGCGGTGACGTTGGCGATCAGCCCGGAGTACAGCGGCTCCAGCGGCCGTACGGGCAGCGGCTTCGCCCCGCCGGCCCCCATCGTCGCCGGCACCTCGATCACCGCGTCGTCGGGCAGGAAGGGCAGGGTTCCGTTGTTGACCGTGTTCACAATCTGTACGTCGCCGGTGTCGCCCAGCAGCGCGGAGGTCAGCGCCACCGCCGCCTCCGAGTAGAACGCGCCGCCGCGCTTGCCCAGCAGCTCGGGCTTCTCGTCCAGCGACGGATCGCCGTACATCTCCAGCAGCTGCTTCTCGATGGCGGCCACCTCCGCCGCCCGCGACGGCTTGCTGCGCAGTTCCTCCACGACCTCGTCGTGCTGGTAGTAGTAGCGCAGGTAGTACGACGGTACGACGCCGAGCCGCTCCACGAGCGAGCGCGGCATGTGCAGGTCCTCGGCGATGGCCGCACCGTGCTCGGTGATCAGCCGGGGCAGTACGTCCTCGCCGTCCACCCGTACGGCGCGCTCCCACGTCAGATGGTTCAGCCCGACGTGCTCCAGCTCCACGCGCTCAGGCGCGACGCCCAGTAGCCGCGCGAACTTGCGCTGGAATCCGATGGCCACGTTGCACAGACCTACGGCCTTGTGGCCGTGCGACAGCAGCGCGCGGGTGACGATGCCGACCGGGTTGGTGAAGTCGACGATCCACGCGTCGGGGTTGCGGCGGCGGATGCGCTCGGCGATGTCCAGGACGACCGGGACGGTGCGCAGTGCCTTGGCGAGACCGCCCGCGCCGGTCGTCTCCTGCCCGACGCAACCGCACTCCAGGGGCCAGGTCTCGTCCTGATTGCGGGCCGCCTGCCCACCGACGCGCAGCTGGAGCAGCACCGCGTCCGCGCCGTCCACCCCCGCGTCGACGTCGGAGGTCCACGAGATACGGCCCGGGTGGCCCTGCTTGGCGAAGATCCGCCGCGCCAGGCCGCCGACCAGCTCCAGCCGGTCGGCCGCCGGGTCGATCAGGACCAGTTCCGCGAGCGGCAGGGCGTCCCGCAGCCGGGCGAACCCGTCGATGAGCTCGGGGGTGTAGGTCGAGCCCCCGCCGACGACGGCGATCTTCAGGCGGGGGTGCGGGGGCGTGCCCCCGGTGGACGGGGAGGTCTCCCCGGTGGACGACAGCATGAAATCGATCAGCCCTTCACTCCGGTGAGCGTGACGCCTTCGACAAAGGCTTTCTGCGCGAAGAAGAACACGATGATGACGGGGGCCATGACGAGCAGCGTCGCGGCCATGGTCAGGTTCCAGTTGACGTTGTGCGCGCTCTTGAACGATTCGAGGCCGTAACTCAACGTCCAGGCGGCCGGGTTCTGCGCGGCGTAGATCTGCGGTCCGAAGTAGTCGTTCCAGCAGTAGAAGAACTGGAACAGCGCCACCGCGGCGATGCCCGGCTTTGCCATCGGGACGACGATGCGCAGCAGCGTACGGACCTCACCGCAGCCGTCCACCTTCGCCGACTCGATGTATTCCTGCGGAATGGTGAGCAGGAACTGCCGCAGCAGGAAGATGGAGTACGCGTCGCCGAACGCCATCGGAATGATGAGCGGCCACAGTGACCCGGACAGGTGCAGCTGCTGCGCCCACACCAGGTACATGGGGATCACGATGACCTGCGGCGGCAGCATCATCGTCGAGATCACCAGCAGCATCGCGATACGCCGGCCCCGGAAACGGAACTTGGCGAGCGCGTACGCCACCGGTATCGCCGAACCGACGGTGAACAGCGTGCCCAGCCCCGCGTACATCAGCGAGTTCCGCCACCAGTCCAGGAAACCGGGGGTGGCGAACACCGTCGCGTAATTCGACCAGTTCCATTCGTGCGGCCACAGTTCGCCGCTCATCGCCTGGTCGTCGCTCATGACGGAGGTCAGGAAGACGAACACGAACGGCAGGACGAAGAACAGCGCGGCCGCGACGGCGACGGAATGCACCGCTATCCAGTGCAGCAGCCGCTTGCGGCGGGCGCGGGACGCGGCGGGCCCCCGGTCGGTGGTGCCGGTGCGCGCGGGGGCACTGCCCGCTCTCAGAGTCGTCGTGGTCATGTCGGTTCAGTCCTCCGCCGGGAGCAGGCCGGCGCGCTTGCGCATCAGCAGGGTGGTGACGGCCATGGCGATCACGAAGAGCACGAGCGAGAGCACGCACGCCGCGCCGGTGTTGAAGTTCTGGAAGCCGAGCGAGTAGACGAGCTGCGGCACGGTGAGGGTGGAGTGGTCCGGGTAGCCGGGCTGGATGACCGTGCCGGGCCCGATGGTGACGCCGGAGGCCAGCTTCCCGGCGACCAGCGCCTGCGTGTAGTACTGCATGGTCTGTACCACCCCGGTGACCACCGCGAACAGCACGATCGGCGTGATCGACGGCCATGTCACGTACCGGAATCTCGCCCAGGCGCCGGCCCCGTCCAGCTCGGCGGCCTCGTACTGCTCCTTCGGTACGTCCAGCAGCGCCGCCATGAAGATCACCATCAGGTCGCCGATGCCCCAGAGGGAGAGCATGACCAGCGACGGTTTGGCCCACGCCGCGTCGTTGAACCAGCCGGGCGCCGGAATGCCGAGCGCCTCCAGGATCTCGTTGACCGGCCCGGTGCCGGGGTTGAGCAGGAAGACGAAGGCGACCGTCGCGGCGACCGGCGGCGCGAGATACGGCAGGTAGAAGGCGGTACGGAAGAAGCCGACCCCCGACTTGATCTTCGTGACGAGCAGGCCGATGCCCAGCCCGAAGACCACGCGCAGCGCGACCATCACCACGACCAGCCACAGCGTGTTCCACAGCGCGGGCCCGAAAAGCGGCATCTGCGTGAAGACGTACTTCCAGTTCCGCAGGCCGACGAAGGACGGCTGCTGGATCTGGTTGTAGTGCATGAACGAGAAATAGACGGTGGCGAGCAGCGGATAGCCGAAGAAGACGCTGAAACCGACCAGCCAGGGGGAGAGGAAACCGAGGGTGCGCAGCCGCTGCCCGCGGTGTTTACGGCGCAGCGCGGGAGCTTTCGGGCGCGGCGCGGTGGCCGCCGGGCGTTCGGGGGATTCGACGAGGGACATGGCAGGACTCCGTCAGTTCACGGACTGGAGATTGTCGGCGTCTATCTGGGCATCGAGGTCACGCAGCCCCTTGCCGAGATCCGGTACCTTCCCGGCCTCGGCGTTGTACGCGAAATCCTGGAACGCCGTGATGTACTGCCCGCCGTTGATGGACGGCGGCATGGCCTGGCTGTGCGGATTCCGAGCGATGTCGATGAACGTACGGAACGACGGATCGGCATCCAGCTTCGGCGACGTGAGCGCCGCGAACGTGGACGGCACATTGTGGATCGCGTTGGCGAACCGCACCACCTGGTCCGTGTCCACGGTCAGGAACCTCACCAGTTCCCACGCCGCGTTCTGGTGCTTGCTGTTGTGCGCGATGCCCGCGACGGTGCCGGTCAGATAGCCCCGCCCGTATGTGTCCGCCTGGTCGTCCGGCACCGGCAGCGGCGCCGTCCCCCAGTCGAACTTCGCCTTGCCCTCCTTCAGCATCAGCCCGCGCCATTCACCGTCCATATGCATGGCCGCCTTCTGCGACATGAAGGAACTCTGCGGCGACATCTCGTCCCCGAACGTCGTACGGAACTTCTCCAGCGCGGCATACCCGCCCTGCGCGTCCATCAACTCTCGCTGCGTGGCGAGGAACTGTCGTGTCCGCGGGTCCTTGGCGAGCTGCGCCTTGCCCTTCTTGTCGAAGTACGTCGGACCCCACTGCGCGAAAAGCCGGTCCGGACTGTTCTGGTACAGCCGGAAGTTGGGCATGAATCCGGCGCGCTCGTACGACCCGCCCGCCTTGCGCTTCGTGAGCTTGGCCGCGTCCCGCTTGAACTCGGACATGGTCCGCGGCGGCCGCTCGATACCGGCCTCCTTGAACGCGTCCTTGTTGTAGTACAGCCCGTACGCGTCCGCGAGCAGCGGCAGGGCGCACTGCTTCCCCTGATAACTCGTGTAATCAAGAAACGTCTTGGGAAAGACCTTCGCCTTCTCCACACCCGTCTTCTTCATGAACGGATCGAGATCCACCCACATACCCGACGAGCAGTACTGCCCCACGTTGTTGGTGGTGAACGACGACACGACGTCCGGCGCGTCGTCCCCGCCGGCCCGCAGCGCCTGGTTCACGGTCTCGTCGGTGACGTTGTTGACCGTCTTCACCTTGATGTTCGGATGCAGCTTCTCGAACCGGGCGATGCTGTCGTCGACCGCCTTCACCTCGGCCGGATTGGACCAGCCGTGCCAGAACTTCAGCGTGACGGGCTGGGTCGGGTCGTCGCGATCGCTGCCGACGCTCGGATTGGCGCAGCCCGAAAGAATCAGACCGGCCCCGGCGAGCGCCGCTGACAGGCAGATGCGCATGCGCAGACGCGGCATGGCGAACTTCCTTTACGGCAAGGGGGATGGCAGGGGGTGGTGCGACTGCGGGGGCGTACGGAGTTCTCGACGCCGGTGGTGGCCCGGGCGCGTACGGCACGCGGGAAGCCCTTCGGGCTCATGATGCTGGTGTTCTCGGTCTGGCGGATGCGCTGACCGCCGGATAATCGACCGGTGGGGGCCGTGGGGGCCGTGGGGGCCGTGGGGGCCGTGGGGGCCGTGGGGGCCATGGGGGCCGTCCGGGCCGTCACCGGCCCTCCGCACCGCCTCATCACGCCGTGTCGAACACGGCGTTACGAGCCTCGGCGAGTGCCGTGTGCAGCGCGCCGGTGAGAATCGGATTCCCCTCGATATTGCTGATCCGAATCTCCGGCCGCGGCAGCGCGAGTCCCGTGAATTCCTCCTCGACCAGCTCCCGCAGCGGTTCCCCGCCCACCTGCGCGACCTCTCCGGAGAGGACCACCAGCCGGGGGTCCACGACGGCGACCACGGCCGCCAGCCCGGTCGCCAGGCGCCGGGCCACCTCGGCGCGCACCCGATCGTCGTCCAGCGCCTCGTCGACCGTACGGACATCCGCCCCGCCGTACTCCCGCGCCAGCTCCACGATGCTCGGCGAGCCGACGAGACGCTGGAAGCCCCCGCCGGCGTCCGGCCGGGCCGCGTCGCGGTCGCCGCCGCGCGCGAGCGGCGCGCCCGGCAGCGGCATATAGCCGATCTCGCCCGCGCCTCCGGTGGCTCCACGCAGCACCTGCCCACCGAGCACGATGGCCGCGCCGACCCCCTCGTCGGCCCACACCAGCACGAAATCGTCGAAGTCCTGCGCGGCGCCCCCGTGCTGCTCGGCGACCGCCGCCAGATTCACGTCGTTCTCGATCACGATCGGTACGCCCAGCACGCCGGCCAGCTCGTCCTTGAGCGCCCGCGCGTGCCAGCCCGGCAGGTGAGGGGCGTACCGCAGCACACCGGTCTGCGGGTCGAGCGCGCCGGGCGTTCCGATCACCGCCCCGTGCAGGCGCTCCCGCGTCAGCCCGGCCTTGTCCAGCGCCCCGTCCACGGCCGAGGCCACCAGCTGCGCCGTCTTGGGCGGCGCGTCCTCCTCCACGGCATCCGTACCGACCCGCTCCTCACCGAGCACGCGCCCGGTGACGTCGGCGACCGCGGCGGTGATCCCACACTGGTCCACGGCGAGCGCGGCCACGTAGGCGGCGTCCGGGTTCACCTCGTACAACTGGGCGTTCGGCCCCGGCCGCCCGGTGACATTGCCCGTCGTACGCACCAGCCCGGCCGCCTCCAGCCGCCCCAGCAACTGCGAAGCGGTGGGCTTGGACAGCCCGGTCAGCGCGCCGATCTGCGTCCGGGTCAACGGCCCCTGCGCCACGAGCAGATCGAGCGCGGCCCGGTCGTTCATGGCCCGCAACACCCGCGGCGTACCAGGAGTCCCCTGCCCGCCCTGCCCTGTGGCCATCACGCCCGCCCCGATTCTCGCTCCGCTGCGATCTGTTAGGAAAGTTTCCAATCGATGCACAGGAACGTAAGCGCCACGTCAGCAGGACGTCAATGGGTCTGGACCATTGACTTTAAGAGCACCCCAGACGGTCTTACCCGGCCCGGGGCGGCCCGTCACTCCCCAGTCGTCCGCCAGCGCGTCAACGAGCACCATGCCCCGGCCGTGTTCGTCGAGTGGTTGGGGTGACCGGATGATGGGCGTGCCGTCCCCTGCGTCCGAGACCTCGATCCGCAGGGTGTCGTCGCCCAATGCGAACCGCACTTCGATCCGCCGCCCGGGCCCGGTGGCGGCCAGGACCGCATTGGAGGCCAGCTCGCCGAGCAACAATTCCCCGGCCTCGACGGTCGCGGGACCGAGTTTCTGTGCAGCGGCCCAATCTCGGAAGGCCCGCCGCGCCTGGCTGGGGCTTCGCCTGTTCCGGGAGAAGCGGTGGGTCACGGAGGCAGGGCGAAGCGAACGCTCGATCATGGCGAACCCCTCAGAGGGTGCGAGAACGGACCTTCAGCAGACTGCACCCATCCAATTACTTCGAGCAACGTTTCTTGGTGCCACGAAAGAGTGAAGTTGTGTTGCGGCCCGCGCTGTGCCTTGGCCAAACTGGCCGCTCGCCAGGGGAGGTTGCATGTCCGCACGACGCTCCACCGTTCAGCCGTCCACCGTCCTGGGCCGGCAGCTGGGTGATGAGCTGAGGCAGTACCGGGAAGCTGCCGGGCTGTCCACCTCAGCCGCTGCCGAAGCGCTCGACTGCACCAAGGCGAAGATCAGTCGTATCGAAAACGGCCGCGTGCCGGTGCGGGTCCCCGACTTGATGGCTCTGCTGCACACGTACGGCGTCGGTGACGGGCAAGTCCTGGAGCGGCTCACCACTCTCGCCCGCTCCGCCAATCGTCGGCGCCGTGAGGGCTGGTGGAACCAGTACGGGCCCGTCCTGGAGGACACGTACCGTGACTACATCGCCCTTGAGGCCGTGTCTGACAGCATCAGGACCTACCAGAGCCAGCTGATCCCCGGTTTGCTGCAGACACCCGCGTACGCGCGGGCTGTCACCGTGGCCTCGAAAGCCTGGCAAACGCCCGATGAGATCGAGCAGTTCGTCAAAGTGCGCGCTGCCCGTCAGGAACGGTTGACCGCTGACCAGCCCTTGTCCGTCTGGGCCGTCATGGCAGAGGGCGTACTGCACCAACGGGTGGGCGGCGCCGACGTGATGCGGGCCCAGTTGGAACACCTGGTAACCATGACCGGGCTGGCGAACGTGACGGTTCAAGTCCTCCCGTTCTCGCGTGGCGCTCATGGAGGTATGTTCGGTCCGTATCTGCTGCTGAGCTTTCCGCAGGTGTCGGCCCTGGACGTCGTACTCATGGAGCACCCCACCGGTCACATCTGGCTGGAGCAGGAGCCGGAGGTCGCGCGCTACCGTGATCTCTTCGACGATGCCCGTACGTCGGCCCTCTCGCCGGCGGAGTCAGCGGCCCGGATCGAACGCATCATCTCCAAGGAGTACCGAGCATGAACGTCACGGGTGTCACCTGGCGCAAGAGCACCCACAGCGGCGGCCAAGGCGAATGCCTGGAAATAGCCGACGGCCTCCCGACCGGCTCACCCGTACCCGTACGTGACAGCAAGCGCCCCGACGGCCCCCACCTCCTCTTCCCCGCCCCCGCCTGGTCAGCCTTCATCGCCTCCGTGAAAGCGGCCCGCAGCTGACGGCTACTGGTCCTCCAGCCACTGGAATATCTCCTCCCAGAACCGGCACCCCTCCACCGGCTCTATTTCGTCGATCAGTTCGCGGAGCTCGTGCAGGGCCGCCTCGTGGTCATCTCCGAAGAGCCGGTTCTCGTAGGACGCCAGCAGGCCCAGTGCCCCCGCGAGCAGCGGCAGGCTGTCGGCCACGTGGCCCGCGTATCCGGCCGCGTGGTCCCAGCCGTTGGGGTCGTACAGGGAGATGCTGCCGGTGTTGCCCATGAGCATCAGGGAGTAGTTCAGCGACTCGCCCATGCCGTAGGCGTACGACTTCGGCGGGGAGTCGTCGTCCGGGTAGCGGTTGCCGAACAGTTCGTCCGGGTCTTCGGCCCAGGGGCCTTCCTGGGCCAGGTCGGTGGAGTCGTAGTCCACGAAGCCGAGGTGGACGGACGGGAATCCGACCTCGGTGAGGAACGTACGGGTTTCCGCGTGTTCCAGTCGCTCGGGGAGCTCGCCCTCCGTGGGCCGCCACAGCGCCCCGACCCCGAATATCGACTCCAGCCACTCCGCCGTCGGCTCCAGGGCCGCGGCCAGCAGTGCCTCCCGATCCGCGGCGGCAGCGCCCGCCTGCCGTCCCGTTTCCGTCGCCGTCCCGCTCATCGGTCAGCCCCCGTACTTCCCTCGTCCGTCACCGGTCCGTCGTGCTGAAAACAGTGAACCGCACGGCACTGACAACCGATCATGGATGCATGGGCAGCGGTGGGCGTGGGTTCGGCATGGAGGTGTCCCCGCAGGTCGAGGAGTACCTGTGGGAGATCGCCGAGGAGATGGCGGAACGATTCGGCATATCGCGGGCGGAGGCTGTGGCGCGTATCGGCTATGAGTGGGGTGACACAGCCTTCGAGCCCGAGAACGACCTGATCTTTCACGAGCTGCCTGAGTACTGGGCCCATGTGCTCGGTTGCGAGAGGACGGCCGCCTCCTGCTGGGGTGCGGCCGAACCCGGCCCCCACTGTCAGCTACGTGCCGCCCCGCCCGCCACGGCCCGCCCCCGGCCGCTCCCCTGACCGCGGGCCAGGCCGGTCCCTCACCCGGCCCCCATCCCGCCTAGCACCTTGTCCAACGTCACCGGCACCTCCCGCACCCGCACCCCCGTCGCATGGCGGACCGCGTTGACGACGGCCGCCGCCGTACCCGTGATGCCGATCTCGCCGATGCCCTTGATGCCCAGAGGGTTGACGTACGGGTCGTCCTCGTCGATCCAGTGGGCCTCGATCCGGTGGACGTCCGCGTTGGCCGTGACGTGGTAGTTCGCCAGGTCGTGGTTGACGAGGAGGCCGTAGCGCGGGTCGGTGACGGTTTCCTCGTGGAGGGCCATGGACAGGCCCATCGTCATGCCGCCGATCAGCTGGGAACGGGCGGTGCGCGGGTTGATGATGCGGCCGGCCGCGAAGACGCCGAGGAGGCGCGGTACGCGGATCTCGCCGGTGTCGGCGTCCACCCGTACCTCGACGAACTGGGCGCCGAACGCGTGCATGGCGAAGCGTTCGGCGTGCGGGTTGCCGGGGGTCTCGGCCTGCGCGTGGTCGCCGGGGGACGGGTCGTGCCCATGGCGCTTACGGAAGGTCTGCGCAGCCGCCACGATCGCCGAGCCCCACATCGCCGTACCGGCGGAGCCGCCCGCGACGGTCGCCTTGGGGAGCGCGGTATCGCCGATGCGCAGTTCGACGGCGTCGAGGGGGACGTCCAGCCGGTCCGCGGCGATCTGGGCGAGTACGGTCCAGGCACCGGTGCCCAGGTCGGCCGCGGCGATGTCCACCCGGTAGCGGCCTTCGCCCACGTACTCGACGGCCGCGACCGAGCCGGGCACGCGGTTGACCGGGTAGGCCGACGAGGCGACGCCCGTACCGACCAGCCAGCGGCCGTCCCGCCGTACTCCGGGACGCGGATCACGGTCCTGCCAGCCGAAGCGGCGGGCGCCTTCGTTCAGGCACGCCACCAGGTTGCGGCTGGAGAAGGGCTTGCCGGACTCCGGGTCCACCGGCGCGTCGTTGCGGATGCGCAGCTCGACGGGGTCCATGCCGAGGCGTTCGGCGAGTTCGTCCATGGCGACCTCGGGTCCGAACATGCCGGGGCACTCGCCAGGTGCCCGCATCCAGGACGGCACCGGCACGTCCAGGTGCGCCAGCCGGTGGGTGGTCCGCCGGTGCTGCGCCGCGTACATGGTCCGCGTCGGGTTGGCGGACTGTTCGGCGAACTCCTTGATGCGCGAGGTCTGCTCGACGGCTTCCATGCCAATGCCGGTCAGTCGCCCGTCGGCCCCGGCCGCGAGGCGTACCCGCTGGTACGTGGGGGTGCGGTAGCCGACGAGGGTGAACATCTGCTGCCGGGTCAGCGCGAACTTCACCGGCCGCCCGGGCACCGCGCGCGCCGCCAGCGCGGCGAGTACGGCATGGGCGTGCGGCTCGCCCTTCGAGCCGAAGCCGCCGCCGACGTACGGGCAGATCATGTGCACACGGGCGCGGTCGAGGCCGAACACCTCGGCCAGGGTGTCGCGGTGCCCGTGCACACTCTGGGACGAGTCGTACAGCGTCAGCTCGTCGCCCTGCCACACGGCGATCGTCGCGTGCGGCTCCATAGGGTTGCAGTGGGTCATCGCGGTCACGTACGTCTCGTCCAGCGTCACCGCGTCCGGGTCCGCCGCGGCCGCCTCCATGGCGGCTTCCAGATCGCCCAGCATGCTGTCGGTTTCCGCACCGCCGTTGGCCGACTCGGGCCGGTACAGCTCGTTCTCGTCCGGTTTCAGCTCGGATTCGTGCGGCTCGGTGGCGTAAGTGATCCGTACGAGTGAGGCCGCATGCCGCGCCGTCTCGGGCGTCCCGGCGACCACCGCCGCCACGATCTGCCCGCGGAACGCCACCTCGGGCTCCTGGAGGATCGCCAGTTCCGCGTCCTCCGTGGACGCCAGCCGCTCGGCGTTCTCGTACGTCAGTACGGTGATGACGCCGTCCTCCTGGAGCGCGGCCCCGGTATCGACGGCCGTGATGCGGCCACGCGGGATGGAGGACAGGACGGCGTGGGCGTAGCAGGGGTTGTCCACGGGGTGTTCGAAGGCGTACGGGGCCCTGCCGGCCACTTTGGCCCGGGCGTCCGCGCGTTCGATGTCCGCGCCGACGGCCCGGCTCTCGGATGTGCTCGTCATCGTGTCCCCTCCAGGCGGCCCGGAGCCTCCGGTACGAGATCACGTACGACGGCGGCCAGCGTGTTGTGGACGAGTGGGATCTTGAACGCGTTGTCCCGCAGCGGATGGGCGTCGGCCGTCTCGGCGTCGGCCGCCGTCCGGCAGTTCTCCTCGGTGGCCGGCAGCCCGCGCAGGGCCTGTTCGGCACGCTCGGCCCGCCACGGCTTGTGCGCGATCCCGCCCAGCGCGATCCGCGCCTCCCGTACGGTGCGGACGTCGTCCTCCAGGTCGAGGGCCACGGCCACGGAGACCAGCGCGAAGGCGTACGAGGCGCGGTCGCGCACCTTGCGGTAGCGGGAGCGGGCCGCCCACGGCAGGGCGGGCAGCTCGACGGCGGTGATCAGCTCGCCGTGCCGGAGCACGGTGTCGCGGTGCGGCGCGTCGCCGGGCAGCCGGTGGAAATCGGTGACCGGGATACGGCGCTCGCCGTCCGGGCCCAGGGTCACGACCACGGCCTCCAGGGCGGCCATCGCCACCGCCATGTCGGAGGGGTGCACGGCCACGCAGTGCGAGGACGCCCCCAGGATGGCGTGATAGCGGGTCCAGCCCTCCAGGGCGGCGCATCCGGAGCCGGGGTCGCGCTTGTTGCACGGGGTGCTGGGGTCCTGGAAATAGGCGCAGCGGGTGCGCTGGAGGAGGTTGCCGCCGGTGGTCGCGAGGTTGCGCAGCTGCCCGGACGCGCCGGAGAGCAGGGCCTGGGAGAGCACGGGGTAGCGGGCGCGTACGGCGGGGTGCGCGGCCAGATCGGCGTTACGGACGTTCGCGCCCACCCGCAGGCCGCCGCCGTCCAGCTCCGTCACCTCGTCCAGGGGCAGCCGGCTGACGTCGACCAGCAGGTCGGGGGAGGTGATGCCGAGCTTCAGGTGATCGACGAGATTGGTGCCGGCGCCGAGGAACGCGGCCCCCGGGTGCGCCGCCACGGTCGCCACCGCGTGCGCGGCATCGGTGGCACGCTCGTACCGGAACGGCTTCACCGGCCTGCTCCCTCGGCCTCGGCGGCGGCAGCGACCGCCGGAACGATGTTCACATACGCCCCGCACCGGCACAGATTGCCGCTCATCCGCTCGGCGATCTCCGCGTGATCGAGGCGCTCGGGCGCGATGTCGCCTTCCGCGCCCACCTCGGTGACCACACTCGGCCACCCCTGCGCCGCCTCCCGCAGCACCCCCACCGCGGAACACACCTGGCCCGGTGTGCAGTACCCGCACTGCAGCGCGTCATGATCCACGAAAGCCTGCTGTACGGGATGCAGTTCGCCGTCCGTACCCAGCCCCTCCGCCGTGACGATCTCCGCCCCGTCGTACGCCACGGCCAGCGCCAGACACGTCGTCGCCCGCCGCCCGTCCAGCAGCACGGTGCACGACCCGCACTGCCCGTGATCACACCCCTTCTTCGGACTGGTGATCCCCAGCCGCTCCCGCAACGCGTCCAGCACGGTGGTCCGCGTATCCACCACGACCTCGTACTCCTGCCCGTCCACGCGCAGCCTGATCTCGGTCTCCATGGTGAAGCGAGTCACCGGGGGAGGGGGTGGTAAACGGGGGCATGTGGGTGATGGGGGCGGGCGGTGTGGGACGGGGGTGATGTGCCGATGGCTGGGGGACTTGCCGAAGAAGTCGGCTCATTACCTCCTTGAAGAACCGTTTGCGCTGGTGGCAGCGTCCTCCGGACTGTTACCAGGGTGTCGGTTGTGCTTGTCGGGGGGCGGGGTTCGTATGGGTGTGGTGCTGCCGGGGTGGGCGGATGAGCTGCTCGATCTGATCGGGGTCTCCTGGCCGAATGTCGACGAGGACGATTACCGCGAGATGGCGACGGCGATGCGGGAGTTCGCCGGTGACATCAACGACGGCGCGAGCCAGGCCCATGAGGCGGTCCAGGCGCTGGTCTCCTCGGCGGGAGGTGGTCAGGCGGCCGAGGCGCTGAACGCCCACTGGAGCAAGATCAACGGTACGCACCTGACAAAGCTCGCCCAGTGCGGCGAGCTGGCCGCCACCGCGCTGGACGGGGTGGCCGTCCTCATCGAGGGCGCGAAGATCGGCGCGATCGTGCAGCTGGGCATTCTCGCCGCCGAGGTCATCGCCGCTCAGGCCGCCGCGCCCTTCACCCTGGGCCTGTCGGAAGTCGGTGCGCTGGGCGCCACCCAGGTCACCCGCGTCATCGTCAAACGCCTCTTCAAAGAGGTCTGCCAGCAGGTCGCCGAGCAGGTCGTCAGCATCGCCCTGACCCCCGTCGAGGAGGCGCTCGGCGCGATGGTCGGCGACCTGGTCGTCCAGCTCGGCGCCAACGCACTGGGCGTCAAGGACGGCGTCGACCTGGGCCAGACCGCCAAGGCGGGCAAGGAGGGCTTCGCGCAGGGCGTCCAGGGCGCCAAGGATGCCGCCAAGTCCGCCGCGGACAATCCGATGCAGCTGCTCAGCGCGGGCGGTGACGGAGGCGGGGGAGGTACGGGAGGCGGCTCCGGGGCCGGTGGCGGCTTCACCTTCGACCACGACGCCCACGACAAAGCCATCACCGGACTGCACGGCGCCGGCGGCCACTTCCGCCACGCCGCCGGCGGCAAGATCGGCCGCGCCAAGCGCCACCACGGCCGCACCCGCGGCAAGGACGCCATCGCCGACGCGGCGAACGTAGTGGTCGACAAGGTCATCGACGGTCTTGAGGACGCCACCAAGAAGACGGTCAAACACCTCGACGACAACATGACCCGTGGCATCAAACAGATGGCCAAGAATCACAAGGAGAACGACGAGAAGCTGTCCAGCCACTTCGCAGGGCTGGGCAAGGGCGGGAAGAAGGAGCCGAAGGGGCCCAAGGGAGGGAACGCCGGCGGGGGCGGCGGGGGAGGGCGCCCGCCGGGCGGGGGAAAGACCGGAGGAAACGGGGACGGTGCACGTGACCCGTGGTGGCACGGCCACAGCGCCGACCAAATGCGGCATCACCGCGGAGAGCCCGTCGATGTCTCGGACCAGGACCGGCCGACTCAGCTGAACCGATTGGAGGAAGAAGCCGTCAAGTTGGCTGACGAGGCCAAGGACAATAACCACGTGAACAATACCGTTCCGGGCAAGGATTACCGAAAGAGTGGCTGCTCGGGGAGCCTCCTGCACGATGGCGTCATCACGTCGCACACCAGCTCGGTGCGGCGGAATGCTTCACGCAGCAAGAAGGAAATCGATTCAGGCGTACCGGCGCCTGAGCCGCAAACCGAGCCGCGAGCACACCCGGTGGTCCAGGGCGTTCTCGACGACATCAAAAGAGACTCGACGGCGAAGGGGGAGCCCCTCGGATCCGGGCATGGTAAATGCGCCGAGGTCTCTCTCATCTCGGACCGTCTGCATCAAATGGATCCGGACGGTACTAGGATCAGGACACCCGAGGATGCCCGCAGAGCCCTCGCCGGCGGAGTCGTTCACACGCGCCAGATAGGGGACCTGGTAGTGAGGGACAAGGAGACCGGCGAGAAGGTCACCCAGCTCAGGCACGGGGACTACAAGCCTCCGTGCGCGTCCTGCGCACCCATGCTGGACGCGCTCGGAGTCGCCGCGCACAAGTGACCGTCGCAGAGGCAGGAGGCAGGACGTATGGCAGGCGGGTTTTCGCGAGCCGATGTGCAGGAATGGCTGGAGCAAAGCGGCTGGTTCCCGGGAAGGGACGTGACGGAGAAAGTCGCGGAATTCATCGACGATGCCGTCAGGCAATCAGAGGAGCAAGGATTCCCTGCGCCGCCGATTGCTGCGGCTGTGGAGTTTCTGCGTACCTACGGTCTGCTTGAACTGAGGCACCCGCGTGACGGTGACAAGACACTCGATGTAAACCCCACCGGCGGCTACGAAGGTGATTTCGCGGAGATCGATGAACTCGCCCGCGATATGGGCAGCGGGCTCTTCCGCGTCGGATACGATCTGCCGGAAGGCGGCATCATCCTTATGGACGAGAACGGCCGCTTCATTTACCACCACTGGTCCGGAACCTATCTCATGGGTGCTGATTTCCATGAAGCCCTGGCGAACTGGCTGACGGGCGACTTTCAGGAGTTGAGTTAACGCAATGTCCGATTTTGTCCCCGGTGCGGCCTCCTCGCTGCTCGTACAGGGGAAGATTTACAGCCACACCAACCTCAGTGGCGACGGTGAGCCGAACCTGCACCCGGCCGTCCGGGATTTCTTTGCCCACCTTCCGGTGGAGGCGCGGGAACCCTTTCTTGGCTACTGCGCCGAGTCCGCACTCGTATCCGACCAGTTGTGGGGCCTCGACACGGAGCGCCCCGGGCGGGAGCCGGTCTCCTTGGACGAGGCTCTTCCGCACTTCGCGGGAGCCGCGATGGTGTCCAAAATGATCCGTGAGGAGGGGGATCCGGACCACGGGCAGTCGACCACGCCGTGTGCGGCCTGCCAGGCCCTGCTCGACCGGCTGAACATCGAGTTCATCGGAGCTTGACGGCATGAGCGACCGGACGGATCGCGCGGTGCGCAGCGCGCTCGCGGTACTCGGCGACGCGGGATGGTCGCCGACGCGCGACGCGGGGCCATCCGCGTTTCAAGCCATGCTGGAGACCGTGAATACGGTCAGCCCCGGGAGCGGCGCGCCCTGGGAGCTTTTTCCGGCTGCGGAACGAGCCGTGCGCCAATTCCACGGGCTGGACGTGTTGCTTCACGGCCCCGGCCTGACCTGCGGCCTGCGGGGTTTTTTCCTCGACCCCCGCGAAGGACGCTTCGCGTCGGCCACGATGCACAGCTTCGGGAAACGGATCGGCAGCCGGGTCTTCCCGCTGGGATCGCACGGGGACGCATCCCTTCTGGCAGTGGACGAGCAGAGCCGTCTCTTCATGGTCAACCACGGGGGCTGGTGGTACCTCGGTGATTCGGTGCTCGCCGGGCTGGCCGTGCTGATCGAGGGACGGTGGCCGGAGCGGGTGCGTGAGGACGGGACATGGGAGCCGGTGGAGCCGGAGTCGTCGGAGCGCGCAGTGGCAGAGGCTGAGACGGGCGGGAACGCAGGAATCGCAGCTGAAGTGCACAGTGTCTTCGGGTGATCCCCGCGCAGCAGGAAGGGCCGCGAAGCCCATGAGCACCGACATCGGACTGGCGCCGCCCCGCGGTATCACCGGCTTTCCGCTCGGCGCGGCTGCAGGGGCCGTCGAACGGACAGCCGCGGAGTGGGGGTGTCGGGTCAAGGTCCAGGATGAGGGCGCGGCGGACCCTGTCCGTTATATGAAGGTCACCGCTCTGCACGAGCAGTTCGAGATTGTTTTTCACTGCGAGGACGGCAGGACGCTCACCGCGGCGGAGGTATGGATACCGCGTCCGGGGCCCGAGGAGATCACCGTGCGTTTCCGGGGGGTCGATGTCTTCCGTACTCCCGCCCGGCGGCTTCTCGATCACCTGCGGGAAATGAGTTCCACTGTCCTGGACGAGACCCTCTACGCGTATGTGCCTCACCTCTCTCTGGGCTTTACGCGCGTCGCGGGCCATGGGGTTCCGCTGGACAGCGACGGGGAGCCGTTGTACTTCCAGGCTGTGCTCACCGGCCCGGCCGGTTACTACGACTTCATGGTGGCAGAGGGCTGAGGCTCGGGAGCGGCGCGCCTTTCCCCGCCACATGACGCCGCCCCGAACCGGAAACGGGCTCGGGGCGGAGTGGTGTTCCGTATCGCCTACTTACTCAAATTAGGCGCCGGAATAGGCGCAGCCGCCAACGACTGCGGCGACGTCGGGCTTGCCAGGGCCGATGGTGCGGCCACCGCGGCGCTGGGGTCCGGGGTCGTGGGCTCGTCGGTCAGGGGGGTGGTGGGGCGGGGGGCCAGGGTTATGCCTTCGGTGTCCAGGGCCTTCTTTATGCGCCAGCGGAGTTCGCGTTCTATGCCCAGGGCCTTGCCGGGCATCGTTTTGGCGGAGACGCTGATCGTGACGGAGTCGAGGTGGACCTCGCTGAGGCCGAGGACCTCGACCGGTTCCCAGAGCTGTTCGTTCCAGGGTTCGGCCTTGGACATCTCCTCGCCGACGGCCGTGATGACCTGGCGGGCGCGGTCCAGGTCCTGGTTCGGGGCGATCATGACGTCGACGGTGGCGGTGGACCAGCCCTGGCTGAGGTTGCCGATGCGCTTGACCTCGCCGTTGCGTATGTACCAGATGGCGCCGTTCGGGCCGCGCAGCTTGGTGACGCGCAGGCCGACCTCGACGACCGTACCGGTGGCCACGCCCGCGTCGATCTCGTCGCCGACGCCGTACTGGTCCTCCAGGATCATGAAGACGCCGGAGAGGAAGTCGGTGACGAGGTTGCGGGCGCCGAAGCCGATGGCGACGCCCGCGACGCCAGCGCTGGCCAGCAGCGGCGCCAGGTTGATCTTCAGGACGGACAGCACCGTGAGCGCGGCGGTGCCCATGATGACGAAGGAGGCGACGCTGCGCAGTACCGAGCCGATGGCCTCGGAGCGCTGCCGGCGGCGCTCGGCGTTGACCAGGAACCCGCCCAGCGCGGTGCCTTGGGCGGCCGTCGCGGTGCGGTTCATCCGCTCTATGAGTTTGGTGATCGTGCGCCGGATCACATGCCGCAGGATGACGGCGATGACGATGATCAGCGCGATCTGCAGGGCGGAGGTGAGCCAGGTCGCCCAGTTCTCCTCCACCCATCCGGCGGCGTTGGTGGCCTTCTCCGTGGCGTCGTCGAGCGACGCGCGGCGGTGCGGGCCGGGCGTCGCGGCGGCTGGGGAAGCGGACCAGAACACAGCAGGGACCTCCGTGTGGGACAGCAGACCAGGGTCGGGACGGACCGTGACCCGGGCAGACCAACCACACTAACGGGGCAACGGGGGCGGTCCGCGCCGGTGTTCGAGAGTGACCGGACCAATGGCGGGACTTTTTGGGGGGAAGTAAAGGCGTGTGGTCGAAAACACCTCGGACCCGTTACCCGGTGATGGTGGCGCCGCGACCAGGCACCGGGGGACACTGTGGAGAGATCGTCCCGGCGCGAGCCACGCGCCGCCGGCGTACAAGGAGGCACCCGTGCCGCATGTCCTGGTCCTCAACGCGTCGTACGAGCCGCTCGGCGTCGTACCGCTCCGCCGCGCGCTCATCCTCGTCCTCAATGAAAAGGCCGTGAGCCTTGAGGAGTCCGGCGCCCTGATGCACAGCGCGACCCGTGTGATGCCCGCCCCGAGTGTGGTCCGCCTCAAGCGGTTCGTGCGGGTGCCCTTTCGCGGTCCCGTCCCCCTGACCCGTCGAGCCCTGTTCGCCCGTGACGGCGGACGCTGCATGTACTGCGGTGGCGTCGCAACCAGCGTCGACCACGTCGTCCCGCGCAGTCGCGGCGGCCAGCACACCTGGGAGAACGTGGTCGCCGCCTGCCGCCGTTGCAACCACGTCAAGGCCGACCGGCATGTCGCCGAGATCGGCTGGCGGCTGCGGCATCAGCCCGCCCCGCCGTCCGGCCTGGCCTGGCGGATCATCGGTACGGGGCATAGGGACCCCCGTTGGCTGCCATATCTGCAGCCGTACGGGGCGGACGACGCGCTGGCCCGGATCGATGCCGTATCGGCATAGGTCCGGGTTTTTGCATGGCGGGGCTTTCCCGGCCGGGCCCGGACCTCGTCCGGGCCCGGGCTCCGGGGCGCGCGTCGTCTACCGTCCGCCGCCCGGCCACTGCCCGTCGGCTGACGGGGCGCCACCGGACGCGTCTCCGGTGGACCCGGGCCGGGCGGGCGTGCCGGGCCGGGAGTTGCCCGGTGGCCGGGGCGGCTCCGGCTTCCGCTGGTCCGTGCCCTTCACCGCGTACGCCTCCACGCTCCACAGCGAGTAGCCGAAGCGGGTGGCCCGCTTGTCGCCCTGGATACGGACGTAGCGGGTGTCCTCGGCGTCCATGCGGACGGTTTCGCGGCCGCCCTTGCCGTCGCGGACGGTGGCCGCCGTGCGCCAGGTGACGCCGTCCGCGGAGACCTGCACGCGGTAGGCGGCGGCGTGCGCCTCCTGCCAGGTGAGGACGAGGCGGCCGAGGCGGACGGGGCGCGGCAGTTCGAGCTGGAGCCAGGCGTCGTCCTGGGCGGGGGAGGACCAGCGGGTCTTCGGGTCGCCGTCGGTGGCAGCGGTGGCCGGGAACTCGGGCGCCTCGTCGCCGGAGGAGGTGGCCGTGGCGCCGCGGGCCAGGTCGGGCCCCGCGGTGGGCGGATAGGTGCGCAGGGTCAGCGTCTGCTTCTGGTCGCCGTAGGTCACCGGGATCTCGTACGTGCCGGACCGCGCGTCCTTGGGGACCGTGATCTGGATACGGACGGTGGCCGTGCCGCCGCGCGGGGCGGTGACGTGCTCCGGCGCCCGTACGGTGAAGCCCTTGGGTGCCTTGGCGGTGAGCTTGCCCTCCACGTCGGCGGGGCGCCGGGAGAAGATCAGGGCGTCCACGGAGGCGGTGCCGCCGGTGTCGGCGTCGAGGGTGTCCCGGGACAGTTCCAGGCCCGCCGCCGGGGTGTCGGCGAACCACGGGGTGAAGGAGTGGACGGACGGCGGGGCGGTGCCGTCCTTCCAGGCCAGCCGGATCGCGTCGGCCTTCAGTCCGCGCGCCTCGGTCTGCGTCCAGCCGGTGTCGGACAGGCCGCCGAGGCGGCGCCAGCCCTCGCCGGGTACGTGCGCCTCCACGGAGACGGCGGCCGAGGTCGGGCTCGGTTCGGTGAGCGCGGTGACCGCGGTCAGCGGGCGGGGGCGGCCGAACGGGACGGACAGGGAGGTCGGGTCGGCGCCCTCCTGGGGCTGTGGCGTGGTGTCGGAGCGGGCGCCGGTCTCGGAGGCGGCACCGGTCCAGGCGTCGGACTCGGTCATCGCACGGTCGAGGAAGGGCCCGAGAACGCCCTTTCCGACCGTCGCCGGACTCTTCTTGATCTTCTTGCGCAGGTCCTGCACGGCGCGCTGCGCGGACCACGCGGCGGCGCCGTCCCCACGGGCCTGCGCCACCAGCATGTCCACGGCACGCTCGCCCGCCGAGCCGTAGCGGGCCAATTGGCGGGCCCAGGGACGTACTTCGTCGGCCAGGGCGGGAGCGAGCCGCTCCGGGGCGCCGCTCATCGTGTGGAAGGCGGCCCGCAGCCGGGCGGCGGCCTGGGTGTAGCGCTCGTCGTCGTCCCGGTCGCCGCTGTTGGTGGCGGCGGCGCGGGTCTTCCAGAACGTCTCGATCAGCGGCCTGAGATACGCGGACTCGTCGGTGCCGAGGACCGAGGAGGCGTCGTTGCCGGCCAGCGCGTGCAGCGCGGCGCGGGAGGCGGCGTCGCCGCCCGCCAGGTCGTCGACGGCGGCCTGCCAGGACGCGCCGGGCCGGTAGCCGCGCGGGTTCCAGGCGAAGTCGGCGGCGGTGAACAGCGCGACGCGGGACGCGGTGGGCTGCGCCATGGCGTTGGCCAGCAGGGCGGTGGAGCCGGTGGCGACGGCGGGTTCGCGGCCCGTGTAGGGGCCGAGGAAAATACGGTCCTGCGCATAGTCGTTGACCGGATAGTTGTCCATCGTGACCATCGGATGACCGAACGCCTGGCGGGCCTTGCTCAGTTCGGCGCCCGTGATGGTGCGCGGGACGACGCCGACGCCGGTCCACGCGACCTCGACCCGGTCGGAGAGCGCGGCGGCGAGCGCGTCCCGGTAGGCGGTCGAGCCGTCCTGGTAGTACTCGGTCGGCATGAGGGAGAGCGGCGCCGCGCCGGGGTACTTCTCGGCGAGGTGTTCGGCGAGCGCGTCCGCCACCTTCGCGTGCGCCTTGGCGGCGGCCTCCGGGCCGGAGCCGAACGTGTCGGCGTCCGCGTCGCAGTGCCACTCGCTGTAGCTGACGTCCTGGAACTGGAGCTGGAAGGCGCGCACGCCCAGCGCCCACATCGCGTCCACCTTGCGGCGCAGCGCCTTGATGTCGTCCTCGGAGGACATGCACATGGCCTGGCCGGGGGAGACGGCCCAGGCCAGCGTGACGTGGTTGGCGCGGGCCCGCTCGGCCAGCGCCCGGAAGTCGTCGCGCTGCGCCGCGGGGTAGGGCTCACGCCAGCGGAACTGGCGGTACGGGTCGTCGCCGGGCGCGTAGAGGTAGCGGTTCTGCTTCGTACGGCCCATGAAGTCGAGCTGGTCCAGGCGCTGCTGCGGGGTCCAGGGCTGGCCGAAGAAGCCCTCGGTCATGCCGCGGACGGCGGTGCCCGGCCAGTCGCGGACGACCGCGGGGGCCAGCTCCTTGCCGCCGTCCCCCTTTTCGCGGCCCCCGGACGAGCGGTCCACGATGAGCTGCCGCAGGGTCTGTACGGCGTGGAAGAGGCCGTCCGGGCCGACGCCGTCCAGCGCGACGGTGTCCCGGCCCGCGGCCTCACCGACCGCGAGGCGGTAGCCGCCGGACGGCAGGTCGCCGCGGGCGGGCGCGCGCAGAGCCTTCAGCGCGGTCTCCGCGTCCGCGCCGCCGAGGCGGAAGACCGGGCCGTCGCCCGGCGGCTGCTGCCCCGGGGCGACATCGTGGACCGTACGGACCCCGGCGTCGCGCAGCAGGGCGCGCAGCGCCTCCAGGGCGTACGGGTCGGCGTCCGGCGCGGCGACGATGGCGGCCTCGTCGCCCAGCCGTACGGCGGTGCCGCCCGCGCGCATCGACTGCGGCCGCGGCCACACGGCGGGCAACTGCCCGGCGGACGTGGTCCGGCCGTCGTTCTGTCCGGGCAGGTCCGGCGTGCCGACGACCGGGTCGGCGGGCGCCGCGTGGGCGGGGACGGTGCCGGCGAGCAGCCCGCCGATCACCGCGGCGGCCAGGGCGGTGGCCCCGGCCACGCGCGTGCGGGCCCGCGCCCGTACGGAACCGAGGCGGCCGATGCTGCCGGTGCCGATGCTGGTGGGGCCGGTGGGGCAGGAGCCGTCGGCCGGGTCCGTACGGTACGCACCGCCGTCCATGGGAGCGCCCGGCCGCGCACGCGCGCGGTCATCCCCGGCGCCGCCCGGCCGCGTACCGCCGCTCCCGGCCCCCTCGCCCTGCCTGCCGACCTCTCCGGCGTCCCGAACGCCGTTCCGGACTCGCACGGTCACTCCTCAGTCCCCGTATTCCTACTCACCGGACGACCGGTGTCCGCACCGGCCGCCCGCTGCCCGGCCGCCCCGCGGCCGCGCGCCCCTGAGCCGACTGCCGCGACGGGGCCCTGCACCCCGTGGAACCCCGCCGGACAAGCCTTCGGCAGTGAGCCCACCACTGTGGTGGTGAGGGTGTCAACGGCGGAAGGCGAAGTGCCGGGTTTGCCCTGTGTGACCGGCGTGTCGCGGCGCGTCGAGTGAGTGCCGCGGGCGGCGTCCTCCGTGCTCCACCCATGGCGGCACACCCCGCCCGACCGCCCCGGAGGACTTCCTCCGGATCGCCCTTCTGGTGGGCATCTCTGCGCCACCACCCGTCCGCCACCGGTAAATCGCCTGCACGAGGGATGTGTGACCTGGGCCACGTTGATTGAATGGGTACGTCTGCGACCGCCCCGAGTGGGTAGGGCAGGTCGTGTCCCACTACCGACGAACGGGAGGCCCTCCGTGGCCGCGTCCGCTCAGCTCCTCCTCGACGCACTGTCGTCCGCCCCCGAGTACCCCGCAGCGCGCAGCGAATCCTGCGGACCGGAGAAAAACGAGCCCGAGAAACCCACCGAGCCGGATCTGTTCGACGGCGTCTCCGACCCCGACTCCGGCCTGGACGGCTCCGGCTCCCTGTGCTTCTGCGAACCGCCCCTGACCAGCGAGCCCCCGCTCGCCGACGCCGCCCCGCTCACCAGTGAGTCCCCGATCGCCGCCGAGCTTCCGCTGACCAGCGAGCCCACCGCGGCCGGCCTGGGCACGGAGTCCATGGAGGTCTGATGGGCCGACCGCGGCTCGCCGGTCTGCACGGCGTGTGCACGTCCTACGAGCCCGCGCCGGGCCGCACCGTCCACGTCGGTGACGACACCGTCGTCGCCGTCCTCGCCGCCCTCGGGGTCGACGCCTCGACACCGCAGGCCGTACGCGCCGCACTGGAGGCGTACGACCACGGCCCCGCCCGCGCCCTGCTCCCGCCCACCGTCGTGGTGCGCCCCGGGCGCCCCCCTGATCTGCACCGGCTGCCCGAAGGCACCGCCCTGCGGGTCGAGACCGAGTCGGGCGAGGTGCTGGACTGGGGGCCCGATCCCGGAGGCCCTGCGGACCGGACCCGCGCCCGAGGGCCGGACGGTTACGTGGGCCGCCTCCCCCTGGGCGTCCACACCCTGCGGGCCCACACGCCCGACGGGCGGTCCGCCCGCGCGCACCTGGTCGTCGCCCCCGACCGGATGCCCGCACCGCCCGGCCGCACCCACGGCTTCATGGTGCAGCTCTACTCCCTGCTCTCCGGCCGCTCCTGGGGCATGGGGGACCTGGGCGACCTCGCCGACCTGGCCGCCTGGTCCGGGCGCGCGCTCGGCACCGGCTTCCTGCAGATCAACCCGCTGCACGCCGCCGTACCCGGAGCGCCCACCGACCCCTCGCCGTACCGCCCCTCCTCCCGCCGCTTCCCCGACCCCGTCCACCTCCGGATCGAGGACATCCCCGAATTCACCCGCCTCGACGGCGCCGCCCGCGGCCGGGTCGACGCGCTCCTCGTACGCGCCGAGAAGCTGCGCGAAGCGGTGCTCCACAAGAACGCGCTGATCGACCGGGACGCCGTGTGGGAGCTGAAGAAGGAGGCGCTGGAACTGCTCTGGAAGGTGCCGCTGAGCCCCGGACGGCGCGCCGCCTACTGCGACTTCCTCGCCGAGCAGGGCACCAGCCTGGAGGACCACGCCACCTGGTGCGCGCTGGCCGAGCGGTACGGCCCCGACTGGCGCGGCTGGCCCACGGGCCTGGACGACCCGCGCTCCGCCCGTACGGCCCGGATGCGCGGCTGCCTGCTGGACCGCATCGACTTCCACAGCCGGCTCGCGTGGTTCACCGACCAGCAGCTCGCCGCCGCCCAGCGCGCCGCCGTTGAAGCCGGGATGGGCATCGGGCTGGTGCACGACCTGGCCGTCGGCGTCCACCCCTCCGGTTCCGACACCTGGGCCCAGCAGGACGCCTTCGCGGCCGGCATGTCCGTCGGCGCGCCGCCCGACGCCTTCAACTCGCGCGGCCAGGACTGGGGCCTGCCGCCCTGGCGGCCGGACGCGCTGGCCGCGCAGGGCTACGCCCCGTACCGCGACCTGCTGCGCGGCATCCTGCGGAACGCCGGCGCGCTGCGCATCGACCACGTCATGGGCCTGTTCCGGCTGTGGTGGGTGCCCGAAGGGCGGCCGCCGACGGAGGGCGCGTACGTGCGCTACGACGCCGAGGCGATGCTCTCCGTCCTCGCGCTGGAGGCGCACCGCGCGGGGGCCGCGGTCATCGGCGAGGACCTGGGGACGGTCGAGCCGGTGGTGCGTACGGAGCTGGCCGAGCGCGGCGTGCTCGGCACGTCCGTGCTGTGGTTCGAGCGCGACTACACCAAGGAGCCCGCCCGTCCGCTGCCACCGGAGAGCTGGCGGGCCGGCTGCCTGGCCACGGTCACCACGCACGACCTGCCCAGTACGGCGGCGCGGCTGACCGGCCGGCACGCCGCGCTGCGGCACGGCCTGGGCCTGCTGGACCGCCCCCTCCAGGAGGAGCGGGCGGCGGAGGCGGTCGAGGTCGGCGAGTGGCTGGCGGTGCTGATACGGCTGGGGCTGCTGCCCGAGGGGCGGGGCGACGAGGAGGCCGCGGTCAAGGCGCTGCACCGCTATCTGCTGCGCACCCCGGCCCGGATGGTCGGGGTGTGGCTGCCGGACGCGGTGGGCGACCGGCGCCCGCAGAACCTCCCGGGGACATGGGATGAATACCCCAACTGGCGCCTGCCGATCAGCAATCCGGAAGGGCGCCCGCTGTCGCTGGAGGAGATCGCCGCGTCGCCCCGGCTGCATGCGCTGATGAGCGAACTGCGCGCGATGCCGCAGTAGAAGCAGGAGAAGGGGGCGCGGAAGGAGGCGGCCGGTGTACGGCCGACCGCCTCCGCCGCCACTCTTCCCGTCCAACGGGCCGTACGGCACCATGCCGTGGACGCCGTCCAGAGATCCGACCAATCTCGGTCGGAGAGTTGGAGGGAACCATGGCAAGAAGCCGATCGCGCGCCCGCCTCCGCACGGTCCTGGCGCTCACCGCCGCCGCCCTCACGCCGCTGGCCCCGCTCCAGGCCACCGCCGCCGGGCCGCCCGCTTCCGCACCCGCCCACCGGCCGGCCGCGAGCCCCTGCCACGCCCCCGTACGCCCCGCCTCCCAGATGACCGTGGAGCCCTGCGACACTCCTGCCCGGATTATCGAGAAGGCCGCCAACATCGTGCCGACCGCCGCCCAGCGCGCCTGGCAGCAGCGGGAGGTCACCGCGTTCACCCACTTCGGCATGAACACCTTCACCGGCCGCGAGTGGGGCTCCGGCACCGAGGACCCGAAGCGGTTCGCGCCGCCGCGTATCGACGTCGCCCAGTGGATGCGCGCGTACAAGGCGGCGGGGGCCGAGCAGGTCATGCTGACGGTGAAGCACCACGACGGCTTTGTGCTCTACCCCAGCCGCTACACCCCGCACTCGGTCCTCGCCGCGCCGGACAAGCCGGACGTCGTCGGCGCGTACGTACGGGCCGCCCGCGCGGCCGGGCTCAAGGTCGGCCTCTACCTCTCCCCGTCGGACGGCGCCGAACTGCCGCACGCCTGGCACGCGCGCTGGGTCGAGGAGATCCGGCGCAAGCAGGCCGAGGGCGAGCCGCTGAGCCTGCCCGAGCGGGTCGCCCTGGAGGACCGCGGCCGGACGCCCGCCGGGCTGGGCCGCTTCGGCAACGGCAGCCCCGTCACCGAGCGCACCATCCCCACCCTCGTCCCCGGCGACGACCGCGCCGCCGCCGTACGCAGCGGGCGGCTGCCCTCCTTCACCGTCCGCGCCGACGACTACGACGCGTACTACCTCAACCAGGTCTACGAACTGCTCACCCAGTACGGCCCGGTCGAGGAGTTGTGGCTGGACGGCGCGAACCCCTGGGCGGACGCCGGCATCACGCAGCCGTACGACGTGCGCCAGTGGTTCGAGACCATCCGCCGCCTCTCGCCGCGCACCGTCGTCTTCCAGGGGCCGCAGGGCGTGCGCTGGGTCGGCAACGAGAAGGGCGTCGCGCGCGAGACGGAGTGGAGCGTCACCCCGTCCGCCGTCGATCCCTGGTCGGTGCTCTCCGGCGGCCTGCCGAACGACTCCACCGATGCCGACATCGGCTCCCGCGCCAAGCTGCTGGCACCCGGCACCAAGTACCTCCAGTGGTACCCGGCGGAGGCGGACGTCTCGATCCGGCCCGGCTGGTTCCACCACCCCTGGGAGCGGCCCAAGACGCCCGGACAGCTGCTGGACCTGTATGAGAAGAGCGTGGGCCGCAACGCGTCGCTGCTGCTCAACGTGCCGCCGGGGCCGGACGGCCGGATCGCGGCGGCCGATGCCGCCTCGCTCACCGCCTTCGGGCGGGCCGTACGGGAGACGTACGGGCGCGATCTCCTGAAGGGCGGCCGGGCCGCGGGCGCGGTCACCTTCGACCGGGTCGCTGTCGGCGAGGACCTGCGCCACGGGCAGCGGGTGGAACGGTTCGCCGTCGAGGCGCGGACCGGCGGGACGTGGCGGCGGATCGCCGAGGGGACGACGGTCGGCCACCGGCGCATCCTGGCGCTGCCCGCGCCGGTGACCGCCGACGCCGTACGCGTACGGGTCCTGGCGGCCCGCGCCACCCCGCATCTGGGGCCGGTGACCGTGCATCCGGCCGGGCGGTGACGGGTCCACGGTGCCCCCGACCGGCACCGAATGGGTCCGGTCAGCCGTTAGGCCACCCCGGGCGCGCGAGGGTGAACGGCGTCCGATACGTTGACCTCGTGAGCAATCTGGTCAAGAAGAACGCCCTGCGCGCCGGAACCGTCACGGCCGGCACCGCCCTGCTGCTGCTGATGTCGTCCCCCGCGTTCGCGCTCACCCGCGACGATGGTGACGACCCGGGCCCGGGCCTGAGTGTCGTCCAGACGCTCGGCCTCTACGTGGCCGCTCCCATCGTCCTCTTCCTGGTCATCGCCGGACTGGTCATGATCGGCGACAAGTCCCGCAAGCAGCCCAAGGCCTGATCCGGGGCTCACTTCGCACCTCTTCGAGGGCGTCCGCAGGTTCGCGAGAACCGGCGGGCGCCCTCTTTTGCGTTGCGCGCGGGCGGGCACGCGGTGTGGCCGGGGCGTGAGCGGAGGGCGGGATTCCACCCGTGGCCGGTCTTCACACGGACCTAACCTACGATGGCGTAACCTACGGTCCCGTAGGTGCCCCCGTCCCCAGGAGTCCCCGTGACCATCGCCCCCGACCGCCACGCGCAGGAGCGCGGCCAGGCCGCATGGAGCGACACCCGGCTGCTGTACGCGCTCGAAGAGGTCGTCGAAAAGGAGCTCAACCGGCATCTGAAGGCGGCCAAGGACTGGATGCCGCACGAGTACGTGCCCTGGAGCGACGGCCGCGACTTCGACGGCGTCATGGGCGGCGAACCGTGGTCCCCGGAGCAGTCCAAGGTCACCGACATAGGCCGGATCGCCCTGGTCGTCAACCTGCTGACCGAGGACAACCTGCCCAGCTACCACCACGAGATCGCCACCCTCTTCGGGCGCGACGGCGCCTGGGGGACCTGGGTGCACCGCTGGACGGCCGAGGAGGGCCGGCACGGCATCGTCATGCGGGACTACCTGCTCACCAGCCGGGCCGTGGACCCGGTCGAGCTGGAGAACTTCCGCATGGCGCACATGTCGGCCGGGTTCGAGTCCGACAACGCGCACAGCATGCTGCACTCGATCGCGTACGTCGCCTTCCAGGAGCTGGCCACCCGCATCTCGCACCGCAACACCGGCCACCACTCCGGCGACCCGGTCTGCGACCGGATGCTGGCCCGCATCGCCACCGACGAGAACCTCCACATGGTCTTCTACCGGAACCTGCTCGCCGCCGCGTTCGAGCTGGCCCCCGACCAGACCATGTGCGCCGTACGGGACGTGGTCACCGGCTTCCGCATGCCGGGCCACGGCATGCCCGGCTTCGAGCGCGCCGCGGCCCGGATGGCGCTCGGCGGCATCTACAACCTGCGCATCCACCACGACGACGTGCTCCAGCCGGTGCTGCGCTACCTGAAGGTCCTGGAGATCGGCGGCCTCGGCCCGGCCGGGCTGCGGGCCCAGGAGGAGCTGGGGATGTACATGGGCGGGCTGGACGACCAGGCCCGCAAGTTCGACGAGCGGCTGGCAGCGCGGGAGGCCCGCCGGGCGGCGCGGAAGTAACGGTTCGGGAGGCCCGTCGGGCGGCGCGGAAGCAGAGGGCTTCCCTGCCCGCCTGCGTACGCTGCCCGCATGGCCGACTGGGACATCAAGAAGCTGCGCATCCTGCGCACCCTCCACGAGCTGGGCACGGTCACCGCGGCCGCCGAGGCGCTGCACCTGACCCCGTCGGCGGTCTCGCAGCAGCTGACCGCGCTGGCCAGGCAGCTCGGGGTGACGCTCTTGGAGGCGCACGGCCGGCGCGTACGCCTGACGGACGCCGCACACCTCGTCCTGCGGCACGCCGAAGCCGTATTCGCGCAACTGGAGCGCGCGGAAGCGGAGTTGCTCGGCTACCTCCAGGGCGAGGCGGGCGAGGTGCGGGTCGGCGCGTTCTCCACGTCGATCCCCGCGCTGGTGGTCCCCGCCGTACGGGAGCTGCGCCGCTCGCACCCGGGGCTGCAGGTGTCTGTACGGGAGGCGGAGGCGGCCGAGGCGTACGAGCTGCTCGCCGAGGGCAGCGTCGACCTCGCCCTCTCGCTCGCCGCGCACGCGCCGACGCCGCGCGACCCGAAGTTCACCCGGCTCTCGCTGCTCGCCGACCCGCTGGACGTGGCGCTGCCCGCCGGGCACCCGCTGGCCGGCGAGCCGGGGCTGCGGCTGGCCGACCTGGCGGGGGAGCGGTGGATCTACGGGAGCAGCGGCCCCTGGTCGCAGATCACCACCGCGGCCTGCGAGCACGCCGGATTCGTACCGGAACAGGCGCACGCCGCCGCCGACTGGGACGCGATTTTGGCCATGGTCGGCGCGGGCATGGGGGTGGCACTGGTGCCGCGGATGGCGATGTCGGGCGTACGGGGCCGGTCGGGGCCGGGCCGCGGTGACGGCCCCGTGCGGGGAACGGGAGTGGCGGTGCGGGTGCTGCGCGCCGACCAGCCGCGGCGGCACGTCGTGGCGGCCGTACGGCGCGGGGCGGAGGAGGCGCCGGGGCTGGCGCGGGTGCTGGCGGCGCTGCGGGAGGTGGCCGAGGGGCTCGCCGTACCACCGGAAGCGGACACCGGTCGCTGACCGAAGGCGTGGCCGATCATTCAGCTCACCTGAACACAATCTCCAGAAACTTTCGATAGACCTGGAGTAAACGATCCTGCGAAGGTCGAAGAGTTCGCGTCACCCCCTCACCGAAGGGCAGAGATGACCACCACTCCGGCCGCCGCCTCCAGCACCGACCCGCACGCCAACGACGCCGCCCCGTACGGTGGCGGTGACCCGTACGCGGACTACCGCGGCGGGGACTTCCCCTTCACCTCGCTCGTCGACCTCGCCGACCGCCGCCTCGGCGCCGGTGTCATCGCCGCGAACGACGAGTTCTTCGCCGAGCGTGAGAACCTGCTGACGCCCGGCCCCGCGGTCTTCGATCCCGAGCGCTTCGGCCACAAGGGCAAGATCATGGACGGCTGGGAGACACGGCGGCGGCGCGGGGCCGACGGCGCCCACCCCTTCCCCGCCGACGACGAGCACGACTGGGCGCTGATCCGCCTCGCCGCCCCCGGCATCGTCCGCGGCGTCATCGTCGACACCGCCCACTTCCGCGGCAACTACCCGCAGCAGATCACCGTCGAGGCGACCGCGCTCCCCGGCAGCCCGAGCCCCGAGGACCTGCTCGCCGCCGACGTGAAGTGGCAGGAGATCGTCCCCCGTACGCCCGTCCGCGGCCATGCCGCCAACGGCTTCACGGTGACGGCCGAACGCCGCTTCACCCACCTGCGCCTCAAGCAGCACCCCGACGGCGGCATCGCCCGGCTGCGGGTCCACGGCGAGGTCGTGCCCGACCCGGCCTGGCTGGACGTGCTCGGCACCGTCGACCTGGCGTCCGTCCTGCACGGCGGCGTCGTCGAGGACGCCTCCGACCGCTTCTACTCCTCGCCCACCCAGATCATCCGCCCCGACCTCTCCCGCAAGATGGACGACGGCTGGGAGAACCGCCGCCGCCGGGTGCGCGACACCAACGACTGGGTACGCTTCCGCCTCGCCGCGCAGGGCGAGATACGCGCCGTCGAGATCGACACCGCGTACCTGAAGGGCAACTCCGCGGGCTGGGCGGCCCTGTACGGATGCGACGCGCGGACCGCCGACCCGTCCGACGACGCGTCCTGGTTCGAAATCCTCCCCCGGACCAAACTCCAGCCCGACACCCCGCACCGCTTCGCGCTCCCGCGCCCGGTGACCGCCACCCACGTACGGCTGGACGTCTTCCCCGACGGCGGCGTGGCCCGCATGCGCCTGCACGGCGACCTCACGGACGAGGGCCGCGCCGGACTGGTGCGGCGCTTCGATGAGCTGAGCGGCTGAGCCCGGCGCCACATGGCGAAGGCGCCCCGGACCAGGTGGCCCGGGGCGCCTTCAGCGCATTCGGCGAACCGCTACACGGCCGCCTCGTCCGCCCGCTGCGCCTTCAGCGCGCGCTCGATGCCGGAGCGGGACTCCGAGACCAGGCGGTGCAGGGCCGCGCTCGGGTCGGCCGAGGCGAGCCAGGTGTCCGTGGCGTCCAGGGTCTCCTGGGAGACCTGGAGGGCCGGGTACAGGCCGATCGCGATCTGCTGCGCCATCTCGTGGCTGCGGCTGTCCCACACGCGCTTGACCGCGGCGAAGTACTTCTCCGTGTACGGGGCCAGCAGGTCGCGCTGGTCGGTCTGGACGAAGCCGCCGATGACGGCCTCCTGGACCGCGTTGGGCAGCTTGTCGCTCTCCACGACCGAGGCCCACGCCTCCGCCTTGGCCTCGGGCGTCGGGCGGGACGCGCGCGCCGCCGCGGCGTGCCGCTCGCCCGCCGAGGTGCGGTCGCGCTGCAGCTCCGCCTCGATGGCCTTCTCGTCGGCGCGGCCGGTCGCGGCCAGCCGCTCGACCAGCGCCCAGCGCAGCTCGGTGTCCACGGCCAGGCCGGGGATCTCCTGCGAGCCGTCGAGCAGGCCCTGGAGCAGGTCCAGCTGCGCGTCCGTACGGGCCGCGACGGCGAACGCGCGGGCCCAGGCCAGCTGGTGGTCGCTGCCGGGGGCCGCGGCCCGCAGCTGCTCCAGCGTCGCCTCGGTCCACTTGGCCAGGCCGGTCTCGCGCCAGGCCGGGGCCGCGTACAGGTCCAGCGCCAGCTTCACCTGGCGGTGCAGCGACTGGACGACGCCGATGTCGGACTCCTTGGTGATGCCGGACAGCACCAGGTCCAGGTACGCGCGGGCGGGCAGCTCGCCGTCGCGCGTCATGTCCCAGGCCGACGCCCAGCACAGCGCGCGCGGCAGCGACTCGGTGAAGTCGCCCAGGTGCTCGGTGACGACGCGCAGCGAGTCCTCGTCCAGGCGCACCTTGGCGTAGGACAGGTCGTCGTCGTTGAGGAGGATGACGTCCGGGCGCCGGGTGCCCGCCGGGAACGGCACCTCGGTGCGCTCGCCGTCCACGTCCAGCTCGATGCGGTCCGTACGGACGAGCTTGCCGTCCTTCAGGTCGTAGCAGCCGATCGCGATGCGGTGCGGGCGCAGCACCGGCTCGCCCTTGGCGCCGGCCGGCAGCGCCGGGGCCTCCTGGCGTACGGCGAAGGAGGTGAGCGTGCCGTCCCCGGCGACCTCCAGCTCCGGGCGCAGGATGTTGATGCCGGCGGTCTCCAGCCACGCCTTCGACCAGGTCTTCAGATCCCGGCCGCTGGTCTCCTCCAGCGCGCCGAGCAGGTCGGACAGGCGGGTGTTCTTGAAGGCGTGCGCCTTGAAGTACGCCTGGACGCCCCGGAAGAACTCGTCCATGCCGACATAGGCGACGAGCTGCTTGAGGACGGAGGCGCCCTTCGCGTACGTGATGCCGTCGAAGTTGACGAGCACGTCGTCCAGGTCGCGGATCTCGGCCATGATCGGGTGGGTGGACGGCAGCTGGTCCTGCCGGTACGCCCAGGTCTTCATCGAGTTCGCGAAGGTGGTCCAGGCGTGCGGCCAGCGGCTGCCCGGCGCGTGCGCCTGGCAGGCGATGGAGGTGTAGGTGGCGAACGACTCGTTCAGCCACAGGTCGTTCCACCACTCCATGGTGACCAGGTCGCCGAACCACATGTGCGCCAGCTCGTGCAGGATGGTCTCGGCGCGCGTCTCGTACGCGGCGTCCGTCACCTTCGAGCGGAAGACGTACTGGTCGCGGATGGTCACCGCGCCCGCGTTCTCCATCGCGCCCGCGTTGAACTCCGGCACGAAGAGCTGGTCGTACTTGGCGAACGGGTACGCGTAGTCGAACTTCTCCTCGAACCAGTCGAAGCCCTGCCGGGTGACCTCGAAGATCGCGTCCGCGTCCAGGTGCTCGGCCAGCGACGGGCGGCAGTAGATGCCCAGCGGCACCGACCGTCCTTCGCCCTCCCAGGTGCTGTGCACGCTGTGGTACGGGCCGGCGATCAGCGCGGTGATGTACGTGGAGATCCGCGGCGTCGTCTCGAACCGCCACACGTTGTCCACCGGCTCCGGCGCCGGCGAGTTGGAGATCACCTTCCAGCCCTCGGGGGCCTTGACGGTGAAGGTGAACGTCGCCTTCAGGTCGGGCTGCTCGAAGCTGGCGAACACCCGGCGGGCGTCCGGTACCTCGAACTGGGTGTAGAGATACGCCTGCTGGTCGACCGGGTCGACGAAGCGGTGCAGGCCCTCACCGGTGTTGGTGTACGCGCAGTCCGCGACGACCTTCAGCTCGTTGCGGCCCTCGCGCAGCCCCGGCAGCGCGATGCGGGAGTCCGCGAAGACCGTGCCCGGGTCCAGGTTCTCGCCGTTCAGCACCACCTCGTGCACGGCCGGCGCCACCAGGTCGATGAACGATTCCGCACCCGCCTCGGCGGCGTCGAACCGCACCGTGGTCACCGACCGGTAGGTGCCGCCCTCGCCGGCCTCCTGCGCGCCGGAGAGGTCCAGATCGATCTCGTACGCGTCCACGCTCAGCAGCTTCGCCCGCCGCTGCGCCTCGTCGCGGGTCAGATTCGTGCCAGGCACCCGTTCATCTCCTTCGCTTCGGACTTTGGGCCATCCTTCCACGGAGCTCCCGACCACCCGGTCGGGGCATGGGAGAAGATCCGGCCCACCCCGCCCGCGCCCGTCCCCTACGCTCCGCCGCAAGGAGGCGACGATGGCTACGACAGAGCACGACACAGCCGAGCACATCATGCGCGGCAGGGACGGGCACGGGCTACTGCGTTTCCTGGAGGAGCGCCCGGAACTGGATCACCTGAGGATCGAGCTGGTCCAAGACGAGATCGTCATGCGGCGGTCGGGGTCGCCGTTCCGTACCTGCACCGTCGCTCTGCTCGGCTCCCAGATGGAGCGCGCGGGCTGGGCGGGGCTGTCCGGCCAGGCGCTGATCTCCGGCGTTCCCGGCTCCGAGCCCAAGGCGGACCTCGTCGTCACCACGGATGAGGCCATGCAGGACAACTGCCACCCCTACCCCGCGGACCGGGTGCACCTGGTCGTGGAAATCGTGGAGAAAGTCGTGTCCGAGCGGGACAGCGACTACGCCGGGAAGCGCAGGTGGTACGCGCGGAGCCGCATCCCGCTCCATCTGCTCGTCGACCCCGACGAGGGCGCCGTCGAGCTGCACTCGCAGCCCGGGGACCTGGATTACGGCCGGGTGGACCGCTACCGGTTCGGCGATCCGGTGCCGCTTCCCGAGCCGTTCTCATTCGCGGTCGACACGACGCGGTTCAAGCCGTACCCACCCAAGCTGCCGTAGGGGTAGCAAGGGCATTCCCACCCGAGTAGCATCATAGGTATGAAGATCAGCGTCAGCCTGCCGGAAGAGGACATCGCCTTCCTCGACGCGTACGGCAAGAAGACGGACGCCGATTCGCGGTCGGCGGTGATCCACGCGGCGGTCGAGCTGCTGCGTGCCTCCGAGCTGGAGGCGGATTACGCCTCGGCGTGGGAGGAGTGGGACGAGAGCGACGACGCGCTGCTGTGGGACGGGGTCTCCGGGGACGGGATCGGAAGCGCCGATGCGGCGCGGTGACCTCTATCTGGTTGATCTGGAGCCGGTCCGGGGGAGCGAGGCCAACAAGTACCGTCCTGCGGTGGTCGTGTCCAACGACGCGGCCAATCGGTCCGTGCAGCGCGCCGGAAGGGGTGTGGTGACGGTCGTGCCTGTGACGGCCAACGTCGCCCGGGTCTACCCGTTCCAGGTGCTGCTGACCGCCGACGACTGCGGGCTGCCGCGCGACTCGAAGGCCCAGTGCGAGCAGGTGCGCGCGGTGTCCGTCGAGCGGCTGGGGCGGCGGGTCGGCAGCGTCCCGGCGCGCGTGATGGTTGGGCTGGACGCGGCCCTGCGCAGGCATCTGGCGCTCTGAACCGGCACTCTGAAGGGGCCGGACATCTCCACGTCCGATTTCCGCCGGAAACGGGCCGGATGCCCGCCCACCCTGTACGTATGACGACGTACACACCCCTCCCCATCCCGGAAGCGGCCCTCAAGGAACTGCGCGTATCGGACGACTCCGGGCGGGCCATGGAACCGTTCACCGCCGGGAGCGCGAGTGATCGCGTCAGCAGCGTGGGCAGTCCGCTGCGCTGCTGCCTGCGGCCCGTCGAGGAGGGCGAGCGGATCGCGCTCGTCTCGTACGCGCCGCTGCGGCGGTGGGCCGAGGAGACCTGGGCCAGGCCCGGCGCGTACGACGAGTGCGGGCCGGTGTTCATCCACGCGGAGGACTGCGGCGGGCCGGACGCCGGACGGACCGGGTACCCGTTCGCGCGGCCGGGCGCGCTGCGGACGCTGCGGCGTTACAACGCGGACGGGCACATCGTCGGCGGACGGGCCTTCGAGATCCCCGAGGACACGGACGCCGGGTTCGACGCGGCGCTCGCGGAGGCGTTCGCGCAGCCGGACGTCGTGCTGGTGCACGTGCGCGCCCTCGAATACGGGTGCTTCCACTTCGAGGTGCGGCGGCCGTAGGCGGCACGTGCGTACGCCGCGGGGCCCGTACGGACGTCCGTACGGGCCCCGCCACGCGTGCGGAAACGTCTCAGCCGCGCAGTTCCGCCGCGACCAGCTCCGCGATCTGGACCGCGTTCAGCGCCGCGCCCTTGCGCAGGTTGTCGTTGGAGAGGAACAGCGCCAGGCCGTGGTCGACCGTCTCGTCCCTGCGGATGCGGCCCACGTACGACGCGTCCTGACCGGCGGCCTGGAGCGGGGTCGGTACGTGCGAGAGGGCGACGCCGGGGGCGCCGGCCAGCAGCTCGTTGGCGCGCTCGGGGGTGATCTCACGCTCGAAGCGGGCGTTGACCTGGAGCGAGTGGCCGCTGAAGACCGGGACGCGCACACAGGTGCCGGAGACCTTCAGCTCCGGGATCTCCAGGATCTTGCGGCTCTCGTTGCGGAGCTTCTGCTCCTCGTCGGTCTCGTTCAGACCGTCGTCGACGATGGAGCCGGCCATCGGCAGCACGTTGAAGGCGATCGGGCGGACGTACTTGTCCGGCTCCGGGAAGTCGACGGCCGAGCCGTCGTGGGTGAGCTTGGTGGCGTCCTGCTCGACGGCCTTGCGTACCTGCTCGTCCAGCTCGGCGACGCCGGCCAGTCCGCTGCCGGACACCGCCTGGTAGGTGGAGACGACCAGCGAGACCAGCCCGGCCTCGGCGTGCAGCGGGCGCAGCACCGGCATGGCGGCCATGGTGGTGCAGTTCGGGTTGGCGATGATGCCCTTGCGGCGCTCGGAGATCGCCTGCGGGTTGACCTCGGAGACGATCAGCGGGACGTCGGGATCCATGCGCCAGGCGGAGGAGTTGTCGATCACGACCGGGCCGGCGTCGGCGACCTTCGGCGCGAGCGCCTTGGAGGTGGCGCCGCCCGCGGAGAAGAGCACGATGTCCAGGCCCGAGTAGTCCGCGGTGGCCGCGTCCTCGATGGTGATCTCGGTGTCCTGCCACGGGAGCGTACGCCCGGCGGAGCGGGCCGAGGCGAACAGTCGCAGCTGCTCCACCGGGAAGTTCCGCTCGGCGAGAATGCCCCGCATCACGCCGCCGACCTGACCGGTGGCTCCGACGATTCCGATCCTCATGGCACTCCTTGTTCGGTACGTACAGCAGCGGAACGGGCGCCCTCCGAGGGCACCCGCCCCGTTACTGTCCACTATCTCAGGCCGTCACGGCACGACCTTTTCGATGCGCACGCCGCCGCTGCCGGTGACCGTGCCGGAGGGGTTCAGCAGCCGGACCTCGCCGGAGAACCCGCGTCCTTCGGGGGCCGGGCCCGCGACCGATACCTCGGCCGTGACCTGCGTCGATGCTCCGCTACCCAGCTTCACCGGTTTCGATTCGTCCGTCTTCAGCGAGCCGAGCGCGGGGGAGTAATACACATCACGGTAGTCGTAGGCGGTGCTGCCGGCGGGGACCTCGTAGCCGTCCACGACGACGGTGTAGGTGCCGGGCGCGGGCCTGGCGACGCTGACCGCCTCGTCCGAGCCGCCGGTCGCCGAGGAGGCGACGACCTTGCCGCCGAGCAGGATGCTCAGGTCCAGGTCGGCCTTGGCGTCGGCGGGCGCGCCGATCGCGGCGTCCAGCCGGGACACCCCGCTGCCCACGACGACCTCGTACCGCTGCGACTCGCCCTGCTTGACCGTCGGGCGCTGCGTACGGGACGAGCCCAGCTCGCCGCCCTTGAGGGTGCCGTCGAACGCGGCGGAGGCGTTGGTGACCTTCCACGTCACCGGGGTCGGGCTGCCGGCCTTGACCTCGGGCAGGACGCGCACGGCCGGCTCGAAGGTGGTGCCGAGGGTGGACGCGGTGAGCGTGTACGGGTTGTCCAGCAGCGGCGAGGTGCGCCGCGCCTCGACCTCGAATTCCCAGACGCCGGGCGCCGGGTTCTGATACGTGCGCCGCACCGGGTCGCACGTGTTGGCCGGGTTCGGGTAGTTGGGGTAGCAGTTCGGGGTGCTGGTCGGGTCGGCCGGGACGCCCTGCGGGGTGATCGCTATCCAGCGCGTCTGGCTGCCCGCCGCGAGCCCGCTCATCGCGACCTGGAGGGCCTTGGCGCCCTGCGGGACGGCGATGAAGTACGAGGTGGTGGCGTTGCGCTGGACGGTGCCGGACTTGGCGAGGGTGTGCGACGGCGCGGCCAGCGGCTCGGCGGCCACCACGGTGGCGAGGATCTTGCGGTCCACGCCCTCGGTGCGCGGGTCGTCCAGGTCCAGGGTGACGCTGTGCAGGCCGGCGGTGCGGGGCTTCGCGGTGAGCTCGATCGTCACCGGCCGGTTCAGCGGCAGCCACACCGCGCCGTCCTCGTCCGGCAGGTCGAAGGTGCCGTCGTTGTTGATCAGGTCGAGCTCGTGCCGCACGGGGCGGTCGGGCCCGGTGGTACGGGTGAGGGTGATCTCGTACGTACGCGACTGCCGGACCTTCAGGCCGCCCTCGCGGTCGTAGAGCCCGGTGCCGTAGCCCGGCGTCTTGAGGCGGTCGGACAGGGCCGTCTTCACCGGGGCGCGGACCGTGTACTCGTGCGCGGCGGCGCCGTGCCGGATCGCGGACCAGGCGGCGCGGATGTCCATCAGGCCGGAGCCCTGCTCGTACGACTGGAAGCCCTTGATCTGCTTGGCGGTCGAGGTGAGCGCGGTGCGCAGCTTCGCCGGGGGCAGCTCGACGCGCTGCTGCTTCGCGGCGGACAGCAGCAGGGCCGAGGCGCCGGTGGCCTGCGGCGCGGCCATCGAGGTGCCCTGGAGCATGGCGTAGCCGGGCGGCAGGTCGTAGCCCGCCTCGGCGGTGGGGCCGCCGGGCTCCCAGGTGGGGATGGTGTTGATGGAGGCGCCGGGCGCAGTGATGACGGGCGTGAAGCCGCCGTCCTCGCGCGGGCCGCGGGAGGAGAACGGCAGCATGGCGTACTTGCGCGTCACGGCCGAGCCGTAGTTGGCCGCCCAGGTCTCCTTCGAGATGGACGCGCCGACGCTGATGACCTTGTCGGCCAGGCCCGGGTCGCCGATGGTGTTGGCGCCGGGGCCGCTGTTGCCCGCCGAGATCACCAGCTGGACGCCGTAGGTGTCGATCAGCCGGGTGTACAGCTCGGCGCGGGCGTTGTTGCCGTCGTTGAGCGCGGGCAGGCCGCCGATCGACATGTTGACGATGTCCACGCCGCGCTTGGTGACGAGGTCGATCATGCCCTCGGTGAGCGCGATGTTGGTGCAGCCGCCGCTCCAGGTGCAGGCGCGCGAGGAGACCAGCTTGGCGCCGGGCGCCGCGCCGTTCATCTTCCCGCCGAACAGGCCGTTGGCGGCGGTGATGCCCGCGACGTGGGTGCCGTGCTCGGACTCCACGACGCCGATGTTGACGAAGTCGGCCTTCTTGCCCGCCCAGTCCCCGCCGAGCGGGTCCATGGGCACGTCCTTGCGGACCTCCACCGTGAACGGGATGCGCTCGGCGATCGGGGTGTCCGGCTTGTCCTCACCGAAGTAGCCGATGTCGAAGCCGTCCTTGTACGGCTTCATCGGCTTGTCGTCGGTGAAGTCACCGTTGTCGTTGAGGTCCACCCGGACCGTGCCGGCGGCCGGGTCGTAGAGCACGCCCCAGCGGTCGGTGGTGTCGCCGTCGCGGTTCAGGTCGCCCTTCATGTCGCCGCCGGTGGTGGCGGCCTCGGCGAAGGTGCTGATCCGGTACGAGCCTTCGGGCGCCTTGTAGGTCCGGCCGTTGTAGGTGAAGGACGGGCCGGAGACGGCGGTGGTCATCGGGCGCCAGGTCTGGTCGCCGTCGCTGATCGGGTCGGTCGCGGTCACCCAGTCGACGATCTTGCGCTCGCCGGTGGTGGTCTTCTGCAGCGCGGGGTGCGCCAGGTCCACGCCGGAGTCGAGGATGCCGATGGTCACGCCGCGGCCGTCGGCCTTGGGGTGGTCGCGCACGAAGTCCACCGCGCCGGTCTCGAAGGACGGCTGGTACGGGTTCTTCGCCGGGGTGTCCTTGCCGGGCGCCGGGTAACTCCCGGCCTGCGGCCTGCCCTTGGCCTTGCCGCCCGCGTCGGGCCGCGGGTCCGGCAGCTTGATCTCCTGCCGTAGGTCGATGGCGTGCACGTCCGACAGCTTCTGCATCTTCGCGATGGCGGCGTCGGCCTGGGCGGTGGGCACGGTGGCGCGTACGTAGCCGAGCTTGTCGTCGGTACGGCCGACGGAGGCGCCCTTCAGGGAGTCGAGGCCGGCGGCGGCCTGCTCGGTGGCGCCGGGCGCGGTGGCGAGCATCATCGAGACGAACCGGGCGCCGCCGGCCTTCGCGCGGGCCAGCAGTTCGGCGTCCTGCGAACCGAGCTTGTCGTGCGGGCCCTTCGGCTCGGGCGTGGTGCCGGCGGATATTCGGGTGTCCGCGTCGGTGCCGGCGGCGTGGGCGGTGCCCGCCGCGGTGAGGGCGGGCCCGGCCGCGGTCGCCACGGCGACGGCCGCGACGGCCGCGAGCCGGGCCGTGCGTCTGGCCCGGCCGGCGGCCGGACGGGGGGTGTCGGGGGTCATCGCACACCTCTTCGGGGTGAAGGGTCCGGAAATCGGACCTGTATGACCGCTCAATATGACGTAAGGGGACGGTGTTTGGGGAGGGATGCGATCACAAGATTGTGAACATTCGTGCGGACTGTACGGAGTGCGCGGGCGGTGCCTTCCCTGCCCGGCACCCGGCGCCCGCCCGGTCCGGACCGCCGCCCGCCTACCCCGTGACATGAACCTCCGGTGACCTCGGCCCGCCCCTGGTCCGAGGGCCCGGTAACCATCGTCGGCCGCTGTGATCCCTGTCCGGCGATCGGCGGCCGGCGTTGCCGCACGGTTCACCCGGGGTCCATTCCGGTTGCCAACGCTCCCTGGTGAGGGGGCAGTTGCGGGCTTTCCGCGCTGCCCCCGCCGCTGCCCGTCCGTACCAGGGAGCTCGCGCATGCCCCGTACACGGTCCGCCGCCCCCTCCGTAACCGGCCTGGATCGCCGGGCCTTTCTCACCGCCGCCGGCGCCGTCGGCGCCACCACCGCCCTCGCGCTCGCGTACGGGACCGGCGCCGCCCCGACCGCCGCGCCGGACCGGTTCGCCCCGCCCCTCGTCGCCCCGGAACCGGTCGTCGCGCCACCCGTTCCCCGGGTGCCGTACGCCGAGGGCACCACCCTCGCCACGGTGGCCACTCCGCGCGGCGCCGCCGGATACCGCAGACTCGCCGAGGGCCCCGGCTGGGACCGCGTCGTACGCGCCGAACTCGCCGCCGCGCGCCCCGGCCGGGACGACCGGCGTACCGTACTGGCCTCCTTCGTGCAGTTCACCGACCTCCACCTGGTCGACGTGCAGAATCCGCTGCGCCACGAATACCTGCGGGTGCGGGCGGCCGGTGCCTGGCGTCCGCAGGAGGCACTGTCCGTCGCGGGCGCGGTCTCCCTCGTCGAACGCGTCAACAGCCTGCCCGGCGGGCCCGCCACCGGCGCGCCGCTGTCCTTCGCGATGACCACCGGCGACAACACCGACAACAACTCCAGCATCGAACTGGACTGGTTCCTCACCGCGATGAGCGGCGGCCGGATCACCCCCAACTCCGGCGACCCCCGGCACTACGAAGGGGTCCAGAACAGCAACCACCCCCTCTACTGGCAGCCGGACAGCGACCTGCGCGACGCCGACAAGATCCGCGGCTTTCCCGGCGTGCCCGGTTTCCTGGAGGCGGCGACCCGCACGGTCACCAGCCCGGGGCTGCGCCTGCCCTGGTACTCGACCGTCGGCAACCACGACTCGCTGCCCGGCGGCTGCTGCACCCCCGACGACCCGTTCCTGGCCGAGATCGCCACCGGCGGGCGCAAGCTGGAACTGCTGCCCGCCGACGAGGCGATCCGCGCCTACCTCGCGGTACTCGGCGGCCCGGGCCCCGGGCGGCGGGAATTCGCCGACCTGCTGAAGGCGCACGGGAGGCGGGCGCGCTCGGTCACCCCGGACGAGCGCCGCGTCCCCTTCACCCGCGCCGGCTATCTGCGCGCGCACCTGGCCCCCCGCTACACCGGCCCGGGGCCGCACGGCCACGGCTATACGGCGGCCGACCTCGACGCGGACCGGCTGTACTACAGCTTCCGCATCGCGGAGGACGTGGTGGGCGTCAGCCTCGACACCACCGACCCCGGCGGCCACCACACCGGCTCGCTCGGCTCCGGACAGCTGCGCTGGCTCGACCGCACGCTGCGGGCCCACCCGTACGAGCACGTCCTCGTCTTCAGCCACCACACCAGTACGTCGATGGACAACACCGTGCCCGACCCGGCCCACCCGGCCGAGCGGCGGCACAGCGGGGCCGAGCTGGTCGCGCTGCTCTCCCGGCACCGCAACGTACGGGCGTGGATCAACGGCCACAGCCACCGCAACCAGATCACCCCGCACGGCACGTTCTGGGAGGTCACCACCGCCTCGCACGTCGACTTCCCGCAGCTGGCCCGGGTCGTGGAGGTGACGGACAACCGCGACGGCACGCTGTCCCTGTTCACCACGCTCGTCGAGTCGGGCGCGCCGTCCCGTACGGACTTCGGCGACCTTTCGCAGCGGGGTCTGGCCGCGCTCTACCGCGAACTGTCCTGCAACGCGCCGGGAGCCCGGAGCGATCTGTCCGGCGGCCCCGGTGACCGCAACACCGAGCTGCTGCTGAAGCGGCACTGACGGGCGCAGCCGCCGGGGTCAGCGCGGCAGCACCACCACGTACGTGCCCGGGTCCTCGTCGTCCGCCGCCATCAGGGCCGTACGGACCACCGCCGCCTGCTGCTCCGGGGCGTCGCGCAGGGTGCGCGGGGTGACGTGGACGACCGTGATGCCCAGCCGCTCCAGGTGCTCGCGCTTGCGGGCGTACTCGGACCAGAGCGCGTCCTCGTCCTGGCGCGGCGCCCGCGCGTCGATCTCCACGGCCACCGCCTGCTCGGGCCAGTACGCGTCCACCCCGCCCAGGTGGGGGCCGCCGGGCAGCCGCAGCTCCACGTTCCACAGCGGGTCCGGCAGGCCGTACTCCCGCACCAGCTCGTAGAGCCGGCCCTCGGCCAGCGCGCGGCCCTCGGCCAGCAGCGCGTCCACCGCGTCCACCACGTGCGGCTGGTTCAGCAGCCGGGCCTGGGAGAATTCGCGCACCACCGCGGTGGCTTCGCAGTGGCCGCCGCGCACCGCCTCGGTCAGCAGCCGCCGTACCGTACAGGCGTCGGTGAGCGCGCCGACGGCGTCCGCCAGCGCGCGGGGCACGGGGGCGACCGGCACGCCGGTGATCTGCTGCGGGCGCGGCATGACCTGCGCCCGGACGACGCGCGCGAAGCCGATGGTGCGCAGCCGCCGGGTGCGCGGCACCAGGACCTCGATCCGGTCCAGGGACAGCAGCGGGGGAGCGGACGAGAAGCGGTGCAGGGCCAGCGCCGCCAGCCCGGTGATCATCGGCCCGCCTTCGGTCGCGGTGCCGCCCTGCGCGGGGACGGCGGGCTGCCGGTTCGCCGCGTACAGCAGCACCGCGTGCAGCCGCTCCTCGCTGGTGGGCGGCCCGGGGTGGAGCAGGTGCACGCCCGGCAGCACCTGCTGCCAGGGGCCACCGGGGCGACACCGCTCGGCCGTCTCCGACGTGTCGACGCCGTGCTCGCGCAGCTGGCGGGTGGTCAGGACGCGTGGCCCGGCGCCGGGACGGCTGTGCAGCGGAAGGGGGGAGAGCGGGGTGGGTGACTCCCCGCCGGAGCCAGGGGAAGTGTGGTTCATGCCCGGCCCATTCCCGCCCCCGTCCCGCCTCCTAACGCCTGTTACACGCCCGTCGACAAACCCGGACGACGCCGTCCTAAAGTACGGGCGTTCGATCGCCGAAAATGGCAGGTTCGGCCCGAGTCGGCGAGCGCCGGGGTGCGCACCCGGTCAGTCGTACGAGGGTACGGGTGCGCACACCGGCCGGCCGCCGGGCGGGATTTCGGCGGCAGGACCTACCGCGCGGCCTGCGCGTCGCAGGTCTGCGCCCGCAGCGCCCGCGCCAGGTCGTCCCGCGCCTCCGACACCAGCCGCCGCAGCGCGGGCGGCGCCGACGGGTGGCCCGTCAGCCACGCGTCCGCCGCCTCCAGCGTCTCCCGGTCGCCCTGGAGCATGGGGAACAGCCCCCGCACCACGGCCATGCCGATCTCGATCGACCGCTCCCGCCACACGCGCTCGATGGCGGCGAAGTACTTGGGCGCGTACGGGGCCAGCAGCTCCCGCTGGTTCGCCTGTACGCAGCCGGAGATCGTCGCCTCGACCAGGGCGTTGGACAGCGCGTCGGACTCCACCACGTCCGCCCAGGCCCGTGCCTTGACCTCGGGCGAGGGGCGGGCGGCCAGGCAGCGGACGTGGTGGCGGCGGCCGGAGGCGGTGTCGTCGCGCCGCAGTTCGGCGTCGAGCGCCGCCTCGCCGACGGCGTCGTGCGCGGCCAGCGGCTCCAGGAACGTCCAGCGCAGCTCCTGGTCCACGTCCAGGCCGTCGATCCGCGCCGTACCGTCCAGCAGGCCCTGGAGCAGCTGGAGGTCGGCCGCCGTGGTGGCAACCGAGGCGAAGAACCGCGCCCAGGAGAGCTGGTGGCCGCTGCCCGGCTCGGCCAGCCGCAGTTCGTGCAGCGCGCCCTGCGCCAGCTCCTGCGCGGCCAGGTCGCGGTGGTCGGCCGCCGCGTAGTGGGTGAGGGCGTAGCGGGCCTGCGCGTGCAGCGTCTGGAGCACGCCGATGTCCGACTCGCGGCCCGCGAAGGCGAGCACCAGCGCGAGGTAGTCGCGGGCGGGCATCAGGCCGTCGCGGGTCAGGCCCCACACCGCGGACCAGCACAGCGCGCGCGACAGCGGATCGGTGATCTCGCCGAGGTGGCCGCGCAGCGTGGCCAGCGACCGCTCGTCGAAACGGACCTTGCAGTACGTCAGGTCGTCGTCGTTGACCAGGATCAGTTCCGGGCGGTCGGCGCCGGTCAGCTCGGTGACGACGGTGCGCGGGCCCGAGATGTCCAGTTCGGCGCGGGCGTAGCGCACCAGCGCGCCGTCCGCGTCCTCCCGCCGGTACAGGCCCACGGCCACCCGGTGCGGACGCAGTTCGGGGTGCCCGGCCGCCGCCTCCTGCTGGATGCTCAGTTCGGTGATGCGGCCCTCGGCGTCGTAGGTGACCTGCGGGGTCAGCGCGTTGACGCCGGCCGTCTCCAGCCAGGCGCGCGACCAGGTGGCCAGGTCGCGGCCCGAGGTCTCCTCCAGGACGGACAGCAGGTCGGCCAGGCGCGTGTTGCCGTACGCGTGGCGCTTGAAGTAGCGCCGCGCGCCCTCCAGGAACGCGTCCCGCCCCACGTACGCCACCAGCTGCTTGAGGACGGCCGCGCCCTTGGCGTACGTGATGCCGTCGAAGTTGAGCTTGGCGTCCTCCAGGTCGCGGATGTCGGCCGTGACCGGGTGGGTGGACGGCAGCTGGTCGGCGCGGTACGCCCAGGCCTTGCGGCCGTTGGCGAAGGTGATCCAGCCGTTGGTGAAGCGGGTCGCCTCCACCAGCGACAGCGCGCCCATGAAGTCGGCGAACGACTCCTTGAGCCACAGGTCGTCCCACCACTGCATGGTGACCAGGTCGCCGAACCACATGTGCGCCATCTCGTGGAGGATGACGTTGGCGCGGCGCTCGTAGGACGCCTCGGTCACCTTGCCGCGGAAGACGAACTCCTCGCGGAAGGTGACACAGCCCGGGTTCTCCATCGCGCCGATGTTGTACTCGGGCACGAACGCCTGGTCGTACTTCCCGAACGGGTACGGATAGTCGAAGTGGTCGTGGAAGAAGTCCAGGCCCTGCTTGGTGACGGTGAAGATGTCCTCGGGGTCGAAGTGCCGCGCCAGCCCCTTGCGGCACAGCGCGCCGAGCGGGATCTCCAGCTTGGTGCCGTCGTCGAGGGTGCGCCGGTAGGTGTCCGAGACGTAGTGGTACGGGCCCGCGACGACGGCCGTGATGTACGTGGAGATCGGCCGCGTCCCGGCGAAGCGGTACGTACCCGCCTCCGGCTCGCCCACCTGCGCGCCGTTGCTGAGCACCACCCAGCCGTCGGGCGCGGTCACCTCGAAGCGGAACGGCGCCTTCAGGTCGGGCTGCTCGAAGTTCGCGAACACCCGGCGGGCGTCGGCGGGCTCGTACTGCGTGTAGAGGTAGACCTCGCCGTCCTCGGGGTCGACGAAGCGGTGCAGGCCCTCACCGGTGCGGCTGTACGCGCACCGGGCGTCCACCACCAGCGTGTTCTCCGCCGCCAGGTCCGCCAGGGCGATCCGGGTGCCGTCGAAGACGTCGGCCGGGTCCAGTGCGCGGCCGTTGAGGGTGACGGCGGTGACCGACGGCGCCACGAGGTCGGCGAAGCTCGCGGCGCCGGGCTCGGCGCAGGTGAAGCGGACGGTGGTACGCGAGCGGAAGGTCCGCGCGGCCTCGCCCTCCCCGACGGCCGACCGCAGGTCCAGCGCCACGTCGTACCCTTCGACGCGCAGCAGTGCGGCCCGTTCCCGGGCCTCGTCTCGGGTCAGATTCTCACCGGGCACGACGTGACTCCCTCGTCCTCGTCTCGTATATCGAACACGGGGAATCATGGCACGCCGGGCACCGGTTGAAGCGGTCACCGATCCGCCGATCGGCCACCGAAGCGAACGCCCGAGGAGTCACCGTGACCGAGACCGCCGCAGCCGCCGGGACCGCCAGGGTCCCGGCCGACTTCTGGTTCGACCCGTCCTGCCCGTGGGCCTGGCTGACCTCCCGCTGGATGCTGGAGGTGGAGAAGGTGCGCCCCGTGGAGGTGCGCTGGCACGTGATGAGCCTGGGCGTGTTGAACGAGGACAAGCTCGACGAACTGCCCGAGGAGTACCGCGAGAAGAACCGCCCCGGCGGGGTGGTGTGGGGCCCGGTACGGGTGTGCATCGCGGCCGAGCAGCAGTACGGGCCCGAGGTCCTCGCCCGCCTCTACACCGCGCTCGGCACCCGCTTCCACAACCAGGGCCTGCCGCGCACCAAGGAGACGATCGCCGCCGCCCTGGAGGAGGCCGGCCTGCCCGCGTCCCTGGCCGACGCGGCCGACACCGACACGTACGACACGGAGCTGCGCGCCTCCCACAAGGCGGGCATCGAGCTGGTGGGCCAGGAGGTGGGCACCCCGGTCATCGCGGTCCCCGGTCCCGACGGCGAGCAGATCGCCTTCTTCGGCCCGGTCGTCACCCCCGCCCCCAAGGGCGAGCAGGCCGCCCAGCTGTGGGACGGCACCCTGATGGTCGCCTCCATCCCCGGCTTCTACGAGATCAAGCGGACGCGGACGCGGACGCGGGGGCCGGAGTTCGGCTGAGGCACGGCGCGCGCGTCGGCCGTCACGCCGCCGTGGACCGAGTCGGCCCGGCACGCCGCCGACGCACAGAAAGGCCCCCGCGAGTCACGTCCTCACGGGGGCCTTCCCTTCATCCGCCTGCCGGGTGAAGGTTGAGAAGACGATCACGAGGCAGGACGTCTGGCGGCGCCGGGCGGCGCGTGCCGCTTACGGGGCGAGCAGCAGGTTGTTGGCGCGCTCCTTGGCGGCGGTGTAGCGCTTGGCCACGTCCTGCCAGTTGACGACGTTCCACATCGCCTCGATGAAGTCCACCTTCTGGTTCTTGTACTGGAGGTAGAAGGCGTGCTCCCAGGCGTCGAAGACCAGGATCGGGACCGAGCCCTGGCCGACGTTGCCCTGGTGGTCGTAGATCTGCTCGACGATGAGGCGGCCGGTGACCGGCTCGTAGGCGAGCACGCCCCAGCCGGAGCCCTGCGTGGTGGCGGCCGCCTTGGACAGCTGGGCCTTGAACTTGGCGAACGAGCCGAAGTTCTCCGCGATGGCGTCCGCCAGCTCGCCGACGCCGTCCTTCTCCAGCGGCTCGCCGCCGCCGTCGCCGGTCATGTTGTGCCAGTAGATGCTGTGCAGGATGTGGCCGGAGAGGTGGAACGCGAGGTTCTTCTCCAGGCCGTTGATCGAGCCCCACTGATCCTTGTCGCGCGCCTCGGCGAGCTGCTCCAGGGTGTCGTTGGCGCCCTTGACGTACGCCGCGTGGTGCTTGTCGTGGTGCAGCTCGATGATCTCGGGGCTGATGACGGGCGCGAGCGCCGAGTAGTCGTACGGAAGTTCCGGAAGTGTGTACGTGGCCATGTCGAGCCCTCCAGCTGCTTACGACCTTTAATTGCAACCGACTTGCATCTGCACGTTATCAGCATGAGTGATCACGAACCGGCCGTGGGGAGGGGTCTGGGCCAAAAGAAGGAGGCGGCGCCCGACCTCGGTCCGAGGTCCGGCGCCGCCTCCGAAAAGGGCCGCGCTATTGAGTGAGGTAAGCCTTACCGAACTAGTGGGAACTAGCGGGAATTCTGCGAGGTGACGGCCGACAGATCCTGTTCGGCCGTCTTTTGACCCGCCATTCGCTGCCGGATCAGACCGATGACGACGAGCACCACACCGAACCCGCCGGTGAAGTACAGCTGCATGCGCTGGTTCTCGTCCCGCAGCATCAGCACCAGCACCGCCACCACACCGGCCAGCGCCACCCACGTCAGCGCGGGGAAGAGCCACATCCGCACCACCAGCTTCTCCGGCGTCTCGCGCTCCAGCCGGCGGCGCATCCGCAGCTGCGCCACGGCGATGAAGCCCCACACGACGAGGATCGCCGCGCCCACCATGTTCAGCAGCCACTGGAAGACGGTCTCCGGCCACCAGTAGCTGAACAGCACCGCGAGGAAGCCGAAGGCCGAGCAGAGGACCACCGCGCGGCGCGGCACGCCGCCGCTGACCGTGCGCAGGAAGCGCGGGCCCTGGCCGCGGGCGGACAGGGAGTGCGCCATCCGGGAGGAGCCGTAGATGTTGGCGTTCATCGCGGACAGCAGCGCGATCAGGATGACCACGTTCATGATCTGTCCGGCCGCCGGGATGTGCAGGTAGTCCAGGACCGCGACGTACGGGCCGTTCTTGGCGATGTCCGCGTTGTTCCAGGGGATGACGGTCACGATGACCGCCATCGAGCCGACGTAGAACAGCGCGATGCGCCACATCGCGGTGCGCACGGCCCGCGCCACGCCGCGCACCGGGTCCTTGGACTCGGCCGCCGCGATCGTCACGGTCTCCAGCCCGCCGTACGCGAAGACGGAGGCCAGCAGGCCGATCACCAGGCCGTCCGAACCGTTGGGCAGGAACCCGCCGTCGCCGGTCAGATGGGCCGCGCCGGGCGCCGACGTACCGGGCAGCACGCCGAAGATGGCGAGCAGGCCGAGGACGAGGAAGATGCCGATCGCGGTGATCTTCAGCGCCGCGAACCAGAACTCGAACTCGCCGAAGTTGCTGACCGCCGCCAGGTTGGCCCCGCAGAAGACCACCATGAACAGCAGCACCCACATCCAGGGCTGCGTGTCCGGGAACCAGCCGGTCATGATCCCGGCGGCGCCGATCGCCTCGGCGGCCACCGCCACGCACAGCTGCGCGGTGAACATCCAGCCCGTCGTGAACCCCGCCCACGGGCCGATCGAGCGCCCGGCGTGCACGGAGAACGAGCCGGAGGCCGGGCTCGCCGCCGCCATCTCGCCGAGCATCCGCATCACCAGCATGACCAGGCAGCCGGAGACGGCGTAGGCGAGGACGATGGAGGGGCCGGCCGCCGCGATGCCCTCCTTGGAGCCGACGAACAGCCCGGCGCCGATCACGCCGCCGAGGGCGATCATCGACAGATGCCGCTGCTTGAGCCCGTTGGACAGCGGCGGGGCGGCGTCCGGGCCCGCCGGTGCCGGTCCGGTGCCGTCCGGGGACCGCTCGGCGCCCGGGACCCGGCCGGTCCGCTCGCGCTCGGGCGTGGTGGACGAAGGTGTCCGATTCATGGTCGTACCTGTCCCATTAAGTGAGAGCGGAGCGAGACGATCGACGGAAAACGCGCTCAGTTTGAGTGTCCGTGTCCGCTGAGGGCAACAGTCGTGCAGCAGTTGTTCGGTATTCAGACGAGATCGTGACCGGCCGCATTCACACCGTTGTGACACGTGACCCTGGGTGAGTCGGAGCGGAAGTGGGGCGACCGGTTCCGGCCGTCCGCCCGCTCCCGGCGCGCGCGGCGCGGTCAGCCGCCGGACCGCCGCGCCCGCAGCTCCCGTACGCCCGCGACCACCAGCACCGCACCGGTCGCGGCGGCCGACCACAGCAGCTGCGGCCGCGCCCCGTCGTCGGTCAGCATCAGCACCAGCACCGCCGCCATGGCCGCCAGCGCCGTCCAGGTCAGATACGGGAACGCCCACATGCGCAGCGTCAGCTTCTCCGGCGCCGTGCGCTCCAGCTGCCGCCGCAGCCGCAGCTGCGACACCGCGATCAGGCCCCAGACGAACAGCAGCACCGCGCCGACCGAATTGAGCATGTAGAGGAAGACGGTGTCCGGCCACAGCAGATTCAGCAGTACGGAGACGAAACCGAACGCCACCGACGACAGCACCGCCCGGCGCGGCACCCCGCCCGCCGTCACCTTCAGCAGCGAACGCGGCGCCTCGCCCCGCTCGGCCAGCGAGAAGACCATCCGCGACGAGCCGTAGAGGTTGGCGTTGAGCGCCGACAGCAGCGCCACGAAGACGACGACGTTCATGATCTGGCCCGCGCCCGGCACGCCGATGCTGTCCAGCACCGCCACGTACGGGCTCTTGCCCGGCTGCATCGACGACCAGGGCAGCAGGGTCACCACGACCAGCATCGAGCCCACGTAGAAGAAGAGGATGCGCCACACCGCGCTGCGCACCGCGCGCGCCACGTTGCGCGCCGGGTCGTCGGACTCGGCCGCGGCGATGGTGACGACCTCCAGGCCGCCGAAGGCGAAGGCCACGGCGAGGACGCCGGAGACCACGCCCTGCCAGCCGTTGGGCAGGAAGCCGCCCTGCCCGGTGAGGTTGCTCAGCCCGACCGGGTCGGTGTCCGGCAGCACGCCGAAGATCGCGAGCAGGCTGAGCACCAGGAACAGCACGATCGCGGCGACCTTCAGCGTCGCGAACCAGAACTCGAACTCGCCGAAGCTCTTGACCGCGGTGAGGTTGGCCGCCGTGAACACCAGCATGAAGATCAGCACCCAGCCCCACTGGGGGACCGCCGGCACCCACCCGTTGGCGATCTGCGCCGCGCCGGTGGCCTCCACCGCCAGCACCACCACCAGCAGGAACCAGTACAGCCACCCCACGCTGAAGCCCGCCCAGCGGCCGAGCGCGCGCTCCGCGTGCACCGAGAAGGCGCCCGAAGCGGGCATCGCCGAGGACATCTCGCCCAGCATCCGCATGATCAGCATGGCCAGCGCGCCCGCGATCAGATACGACAGCACGATGCCGGGCCCGGCCACCGCGATCCCGGCGCCGGAGCCCACGAACAGGCCCGCGCCGATCACCCCGCCCAGCCCGAGCATGGTCAGATGGCGCTGTTTGAGCCCGGCGGACAGCGGCTCGCGCCCCCCGCCGCCATCGCTGAGCGGCGGCGTTCCTGCGGCGGTGGGTGCGTCGTGCATGGGCTCGTACTCTCGCAAAAGGTCTTTGGGGGAACTCCACAGGGCCCCGCGTCGTTCCCCCAGTTTCCCCGCCCGTCGCGCGCTACCACAAAATGCGCGCCCGTCCGTGGCGCCTTCCGTGATGAGCATCACGTGACCTGCGAAGACCGCCGACGGGCCGGTACGCCCCAAGGGTCCGGGCGATGTTCGGAACTCTCCAAGGAGACCATTGCGCCTTTGTCGCCGCCACACGATGATCGGCCGAGGGGCGCTGGACTAACGTCAACGCGTCCCCGGACTGTCCCCGCCCGACTCACACCCGCGGAGTTCCCGATGAGCACTGCCGACGCAACCACCAGGCCCGGTGCGGTCCTGGCCGATCTGCTGCCCGCCGCCGGCGCCACCCGCGCCCGTGCCCGCGACGCCGCGCTGATCGCCGGCGGCGCCGCGCTCACCGGCATCGCCGCGCAGATCGCCCTCCCGGTCCCCGGCTCCCCGGTCCCGGTCACCGGCCAGACCTTCGCCGCGCTGCTCGTCGGCGCCTCGCTCGGCGCGGGCCGCGGCTTCCTGTCGCTCGGCCTGTACGCGCTGCTCGGCATGGCGGGCCTGCCCTGGTTCGCGAACGGTGCCTCCGGCGCGGGCGGCGCGACCTTCGGTTACGTCCTCGGCATGCTCCTCGCCGCCACCGCGGTCGGCGCGCTGGCCCGCCGCGGCGGCGATCGCGGCCCGCTGCGCACCGTCGGCACGATGGCCGTCGGCACGGCCCTGATCTACGCGGTCGGCGTCCCCTTCCTCGCGCTGAGCACCGGCATGCCGTTCGGCCAGGCCGTCGCGGCCGGTCTCGTCCCGTTCCTGATCGGCGACGCCCTCAAGGCCGCGCTGGCGATGGGCGCGCTGCCCACCGCGTGGAAGCTGCTCGGCCGCCGCGGCTGACCCCGCGCGCCCCGCGCCGTACGGACCGGGCCCCGCACCACCACCTCGCGTGGCGGCGCGGGGCCCGTCCGCGTTCCGTGCCCGTCCGGTTCCAACCCCTCACCTGCGGCTCTGCCGACGGGTGGTGATCCATACCCCGGTCCCCCCGAGGACCAGCAGCGCCGCGGCGGCGCCCGCCAGCGGCAGCACCGAGGGAGCGCCCGTCTGCGGCAGCCGCTCACCGGGCGCCGCGGAACCGGACTCCGACGGCGCCGGGGTGCTGGTCGCCGAACCGGCCGGTACGTTCGCCGTGTTCAGCATCAGCGGGGTGTCCGGCGCGTCCGACACCGGATGACGCGTGCCGAAATTCACCGGTCCCTGCTGCCACAGCACCGTGTCCGAGTTTCCCAGTGTCACCGGCAGACAGATCTGCCCCTGCTTTTTCAGATCGAAATGCGCGGTGACGTCGAACGTACGGCTCTTACCGCTCGCCAGGGAACTGATGGCACACGAATACGCGCTGTTCGCGCTCGCTGGCAACTGCCCCTCGGGCACCTTCGTGCACCCGGCCACATTCTTCACCGTCAGCCCCTGGAATCCGGCCACCGTCAGCCGGATCGCGCCGGTGTCCTTGCCGCCCTTGTTGGTGACCTTGGCGGTCAGCGTGGTCGCGCCGGTCGCGGTCTGCACCGAAATCCGCTCCGGCAGCTCGGTGGTCACCCGATAGCCGGCCGGCGCTGCGGAACCGGCCTTTCCGCCCGCGCTGCTGCCGGGCGCCGGATCGGCCGCCAGGGCCGCCGGACCGGCCGCCAGCGTCAGCGCGGCGGCCGCCGCCGAAATCATGAACGCACCTTTTCCCGCTCGGATCGTGTCCATTCTCGAACCCCCCTTTTCCGCATCCTCGGCCGAGGTATTTGATGGGTACCACAAGATTCCGCGGGTGCTGTGGGGGCTGGGCATGGTGGGGAATACGAGCGAGGCGGGACCCGGCCGGCTGGCGGCCGGCCGTTACCGTCTGCTGGAACTGATCGGCCGCGGCGGAATGGGACGGGTGTGGCGCGCCCGCGACGAAATCCTCGACCGGTGGGTCGCGGTCAAGGAAATACGCATCGACGAACGCGTCGGCGAGGAGAGCGTGGTGCAGCGCGAGCGCAGCCTGCGCGAGGCCCGCGCCACCGCCCGTATCGACCATCCCAACGTGGTGCGGGTGCACGACGTGGCCGAGGAGGGCGACCGGCTGTGGATCGTGATGCAGCTGGTCCAGGCCCGCTCCCTGGAACAGATCCTCGCCCAGGACGGCCCGCTGACCCCGGAGGCGGCGGCCCGGGTCGGCACCGGACTGGCCCGCGCGCTGCGCGAGGTGCACGCGGTGGGCGTACTCCACCGGGACGTCAAGCCCGGCAACGTCCTGATCGACGACCGCGGCGCGGTGGTGCTCACCGACTTCGGCATCGCGGCCATGCAGGACGCCACCGCCCTCACCATGGCGGGCATGCTCATCGGCTCGCCGGACTACATGGCGCCCGAGCGGGTGGCGGGCGAGGAACAGGGCCCGCCCTCCGACCTGTGGTCGCTGGGCGCCACCCTGTGCGCGGCGGTGGCGGGCCAGTCACCGTTCACCCGCGCCACGACCCTCGCCACGCTGCACGCGGTGCTGCACGAGGAGCCCGCGATCCCGCCCGCCGCGGGCCCGCTGCGCGAGGTGCTGGTCGCCCTGTTCAACAAGGCGCCCGAGGCGCGCCCCACTCTGGCGGAGGTCGAGGCACGGCTGGAGCCGCTGGTACGGCAGGCCGCGGCGGCGGCCCCGACGGCGGCGATGAGCGCGGCGGCGGCCGTGGACGTCCGTACGCCCACGGTGGCCGACCCGGCACCGGACCGCTCCGAGGCGGGGGAGCGGGTGAGGGGGGAACCAGCGGGAGCGGTGCGGCCCGAAGCGGAAGCGGTGCGGCCCGAGGCCAAGGTGCCGCTTGAAGCCGAGGTGTCACCCAACGCCGAGGAGCCACCCGAAGCCGAGGTGCCGCCCGCCGAGATGCCGTCCGAATCCGGGACACCCCCGGAGACCGTCCCCGTAAAGACCCCCTCCGCACCCCCACCACCCCCGCCGTCCCGCCCCCGTCGCAAGGGCCACGCCCTGCTCGCCGCCGGGGGCGTCGCCGTATCGGCCGCCGCGGTCGTGGTGGTCGTCGTGCTGGCGCAGGGTGCGGATTCCGGTGGTACGGGCGGTGCCGGTGCGGGGTCCGGGCGTCCCACCACGGCCGGTGCGAGTACCGCCCCTACGACCGGCGGCCCGGCGGCCACGGCCGGGTCCCGCCGTACGGAGAACGGGTTCAGCTGGATTCCGCCCGCGGGCTGGAACCGTACCGAGGAGTCGTCCAGCCACGTCACGTACAGCACGAAGGACGGCTCCACGCTCGTCTCGGCGCGCCAGGACCCGTCATCGGGCGGCGATCTGCTGACCGTCTGGCGGCAGTACGAGGCGCAGCAGCACGATGTGCCGGGCTACCGCAGGACGCGGCTGGAGCGCACGACCTTCCAGGGGCACCCGGCCGTCGTGTGGGAATTCGCCTACCTCAGGGACGGCCGGCCGGCCCATGGGCGGCAGCTCGGCTTCCGTACCGGGTACCGGACCTATCAGGTCAACCTCTGGTACCTGGATTCCGCCGGGGCCGCCGCCCTGCGCGCCTACGACCGGGTCAAGGAGTCCTTCCGCGCGTCCCCCTGATCCGCCGGGCCGCCGTCCGCCGCGGTCACCGCACCGCCCGCGGCCTTGCGGCGGCGGTCCAGCACCAGGCCCACGGCCAGCACGACCACGGCCGCGACCACCGACAGCACCATCTGCTTGCGCCCGTCGGGGTTGTAGAACATGTAGCCGATGACGAACAGGATCAGCGCGATCGTGGCGTACGTCAGGTACGGGTACAGCCACATCCGTACCGTCAGCCGCTCCGGCATCTCCCGCTCGATGACCTTGCGCATCCGCAGCTGCGAGAAGCAGATGACCAGCCAGACGAAGAGCGCCACCGCGCCGGAGGAGTTCAGCAGGAACTCGAAGACGGTGTCCTTCGAGGTGTAGCTGAAGATCGTCGCGACGAAGCCGAAGGCGACCGAGGCCCAGATGGCGGTCGCCGGGACGCCGCCCTTGTTCACCCGCGCGAAGGACTTCGGCGCGTCGCCCCGCTCACCGAGCGAGAACGCCATCCGGGAGGCGGTGTACAGGCCGGAGTTCAGGCAGGACAGCACGGCGGTGAGCACCACGATGTCCATGACGGTGCCGGCCGCCGGGATGTCCAGCGACTTCAGCACGGCCACGTACGGGCTCTTGTCGAGCGCCGGGTCGTCCCACGGCAGCAGCGTCACGATCACCGTGATCGAGCCGATGTAGAAGAGCGCGATCCGCCAGATGACGCTGTTGACGGCCTTGCGGACGGCCTGCACCGGGTTGGGCGACTCGCTCGCCGCCAGGGTGACGATCTCGCTGCCCATGAAGGAGAAGACCACCAGCAGCATGCCGGAGAGGATCGCGCCGGGCCCGTTCGGCAGGAACCCGCCGTGGCCGGTCAGGTTCGCCATGCCCACCGCGTGGTCGCCGGGCGGCAGACCGAAGATCGCCAGCGCGCCGATCACGATGAACACCACGATCGCCACGACCTTGATGCCGGCGAACCAGAACTCGAACTCGCCGAAGGACCCGACGGAGATCAGGTTGGTGCCGGTCAGCACGATCATCACCAGCAGCGCCCACGCCCACTGCGGGACGGCGGGGACCCAGCCGGTCAGGATCGAGGCGGCGGCGGTCGCCTCGACGGCCAGCACGACCGACCAGAAGAACCAGTACAGCCAGCCGATGGTGAAGCCCGCCCAGCGGCCCAGCGCCCGGTCCGCGTAGGCGGAGAACGAGCCGGAGGTGGGGGAGGCGGCGGCCATCTCGCCCAGCATCCGCATCACCAGGACGACCAGCAGGCCGGTCAGCGCGTACGAGATCAGGATGCCGGGGCCGGCGGCCGCGATGCCGGCGCCGGAGCCCACGAACAGGCCCGCGCCGATCACGCCGCCGATGGCGATCATCGACAGATGGCGGTTCTTCAGACCTGCCTGAAGGCCGTCGGGAGACTGGCCTCCGCCGGGGCCGCCGCCGGGGTTCCCGGCTGCCTTGCCCGCGTTCATGGTCGGCGGATGCGCGCCCATGTGCACCGTCCTTCTGTGGTTCTCGGTGTCGAGTCCCCGCATTAGAACTGCGTTAACGGCCGTTTTGGAAGATCTGAATCCGGATCGTTGTGTGGATCTCATTTCCGCATGTCATCGCGTGTACACCGCACGTATGACCGGAGGGAACCCCGGCGGCACCTACCCCGGGCCCGATCGCCCACACACTCGTGCAACACTCGGCACATGCGCGTGTATCTCGGCTCCGACCATGCCGGTTTCGAACTGAAGAATCACCTCGTCGAGTGGCTCAAGGCCCACGGCCACGAGCCCGTGGACTGCGGCCCGCACATCTACGACGCCGTGGACGACTACCCGCCGTTCTGCCTGCGCGCCGCCGAGCGGACCGCGGCCGACCCGGAGAGCCTGGGCATCGTCATCGGCGGTTCGGGCAACGGCGAGCAGATCGCCGCCAACAAGGTCAAGGGCGTACGGGCGGTACTGGCCTGGAGCGAGGAGACCGCCAAGCTGGGCCGCGAGCACAACAACGCCAACGTGATCTCGGTCGGCGGCCGGATGCACACCCAGGACGAGGCGACGAAGTTCATCGAGGTGTTCCTGGCCACGCCGTACTCGAACGAGGAGCGGCACACCCGCCGCATCGAGATGCTCTCCCGCTACGAGACCACCGGCGAGCTCCCGGAGATCCCGGCCCACCACCCGCAGCAGGGCTGAGCCCGTCTTCCGTACCGCCCGCGCCACCGAAGGCGCGGGCGGGCGCGGTCCGTTCCCGTACCACCCGCCGAGGAGGCACCGGCCCATGCCCGAGGGGCACACGATCCACCGCCTCGCGCTGGACCACCGTGCGCGCTTCGAGGGCGCGCCGGTCCGGGCGAGCAGCCCCCAGGGCAAGTTCTCCGACAGCGCGGCGCTGATCGACGGCCAGGTCATGACCACCGCCGAGGCGCACGGCAAGCACCTCTTCCTCGGCTTCGGGCCCACCGGCTGGGTCCACGTCCACCTCGGCCTCTTCGGCAAGCTGGCCTTCGGCGACGCCCCCGCGCCGCCGCCCACCGACACCGTACGGCTGCGGCTGGCCAACGACACGGCCTACGCGGACCTGCGCGGGCCCACCACCTGCGCGCTGCTCACCGGCGCCGAGAAGCAGGCGATACACGACCGGCTGGGCCCCGATCCGCTGCGTCCCGGGGACGACGGCGAGCGGGCCTGGGCGCGGATCTCGCGCAGCCGTACGTCGGTCGCCGCCCTGCTGATGGACCAGAAGGTGATCGCGGGCGTCGGCAACGTCTACCGCGCCGAAGTGCTCTTCCGGCACCACATCGACCCGTACCGCGCCGGACGTGATCTGCTGCGGTCCGAATGGGACGCGATCTGGGCGGACCTGGTCGACCTGATGCGCGAAGGCGTCCGGCGCAATCGCATCGACACGGTGCGCGACGAGCACCTCCCCGAGGCCATGGGCCGCCCGCCGCGCGTCGACGACCACGGCGGCGAGGTCTACGTCTACCGCCGCGCCCGCCAGGAGTGCCACATCTGCCGCTCCGAGATCCGCACCGCGCCCCTGGCCAACCGCAACCTCTTCTGGTGCCCCACCTGCCAGCCGAAGTGAGACCGGGGCCGGGGCGCCCGCGCGTCCTCAGAAGCCGTGCGGCAGCCACGGCTTGATGTGCCAGCCGAAGGCCACCGACGCCTCGCGCAGCGCGCCGGGCCGCAGTTCCCGCACCCGGCCCGCCGCCGCCAGCGCGCTCAGCGAGAAGCCGCCCAGATACGCGGAGCCCAGTTCCCGTACGGACAGGGCCAGATCGGCCGGGTCGTCGGTCCGCTCACAGGAAGCGCCCCGCCCGTCGCCGGTCAGCCGCCACCGGCCCTCGTTCCAGGGGCAGCCGGCATCGGCCACTTCCAGGACCACGTCCAGCGGCGCCGCGTACGCCCGCGCGGCGAGCGCCCCGCCGACGTCCACCAGCCGGACGAACAGCGACTCGCGCACCGTGACCCGGCAGCGCCGGATGTCGTCCACCAGGTGCAGCAGCGGATCGTCGGCCGGCCGGTTGCGCACCGTCACACGGGACGTCAGGTCGATGCCGAACAGATAGCGCCACAGCGCCGCGTGAACGGCCGGGTCCAGCGCCTCGATGTCGCGCAGGACCACCGTGCCGTCCGGGCCGCCCCCGTCCCAGCCCGCCTTGACCGCGTAGCGCGCGTACCCGCGCACCTCGCCGGCCACCTCGGCCAGCACGCACAGCAGCGGACCGGCGCCGTCCCGGTCGGCCTCCGGGTCGAGCAGCGGCAGCCGCTCCCAGCCCGGCTGCCGGGCGAGCATCCCCGGACGGCCGGCGACCAGCTGGTCGTAGACCTTCTCGCAGTCCGGCAGCGCGGTCTCCGGATCGATCAGCCGCAGCCGTACGGCGTCGGTGCCGGGCAGGGCCGGGACGGACAGCCGGAGCGTGTCGAGCGTCATGCTCACCGCCTCGGTCGCCGCGCCGTAGCCGAAGCGCCCGTAGATGGCCGGTTCGGAGGCGGTCAGCACGGCCAGCGGCTCGCGCCGGGCCCGGATGTCCGCGAGCTGGTGGCGCATCATCTCGCGCAGCAGGCCGCGCCGCCGGTGCGTCGGCTGCACGCTGACCATCGTCACGCCGGCCGCCGGGACGACCGCGCCGCCGGGCAGCGACAGCCGGAAGGTGAACGCCCCCGCCGTGCCGACGACATCGCTCCCGTCCCGGACGGTCAGGCTGCGCTCGGGCTCCCCGAGACCGCGCCACAGGGCGCGCTCCTCCGGGGCCTCCGGCGTACCGCCGAACACCCGCTCCACCGATGCGTACCAGTCGTCCCACTCGTCCGGGCGCAGCTGCCGTAACTCTGTCGTCATGGGCCATGGGTAGCAGGACGCCTTACGGGCGCGCGACCGTTTTTCGAACGCCGTTTCCGGGCGATTGCGCCAGGCGGCGCGCCGTGAATCGACGCGCCGCCGAACGGGTGGATAAGGTCCCAGAACAATGGCGAGCAGCTCGGGAGCGGAGTCCCTGACGGCCCGGTGGCGCAAGGCGGTCCACCGGGCCCGCATCACCGTGCGCAAGGCCGGGGTCGACTACTTCCGCGGCGACGGCTCGGACTGGATCGCCCTGGTCGCCCTCCTGATCGCCATCCCCGCCATCGCCTGCGGCACCATCTGGCGCCCCGACTGGATCGCACCGACCGCGCTGGTCCTGCCGGTCATCGCCGGCGGGCTGCTGCTGCGCCCGGCCAACCTGCTCGCCCTGTACGGCACGTCCGCCGCCGCCCTGATCGTCGAGGCGTCGCTGCTCGGCCCGTACGACCAGGGCCGCGACCGGATCACCCCGGGCACCGTCCTGGTGGTCGCCGCCGTCGGGCTGTCCGGGCTGCTGATCGCGCAGTTCCGCAGCCGGGTCGGCGTGCCGTGGCGGCGCGGCGGGACGATGCTCTTCGACCTGCGCGAACGCATCCGCGTCCAGAGCAAGCTGCCCAAACTGCCGGCCGGCTGGCACCACGAGATGGCGCTGCGGCCGGCCGGCGGGCAGTCCTTCTCCGGCGACTTCGTCGTCGCCTCCCGCACCCACGGCGGCAACATCCTCGAAGTCGTGCTGACCGACGTGTCCGGCAAGGGCATGGACGCGGCCTCCCGCGCCCTGCTGCTGTCCGGCGCCTTCGGCGGCCTGCTCGGCTCGCTGCCGCCGCACGGCTTCCTGCCCGCCGCCAACGGCTACCTGCTGCGCCAGGACTGGGACGAGGGCTTCGCCACCTCCATCCACCTGGTCCTGGACCTGGAGTCCGGCGACTACGAGCTGCTGTCCGCCGGGCACCTGCCCGCCCTCCAGCTCAGCGCGGGCACCGGCCGCTGGGAGGAGAAGGCGGCGGAGGGGCCGCTGCTCGGGGTGTACGACGGGGCGCAGTTCGACCCCGTCAAAGGGACGCTGCGCCCCGGCGACGTGCTGATGCTCTTCACGGACGGCCTGGTCGAGGCCGCCGACCGGGACATCGCCGAGGGCATCGACCGGCTGACCGGCGAGGCCGACCGCTATGTGGCCTGCGGCTTCACGGGCGCGGCCTGGCATCTGATCGAGGCGGTGGCCAAGGACGTGAACGACGACCGGGCGCTGCTGCTGATCTGCCGCGACTGAGCCGTACGGCGCTTTCCGGCCGTATCCGGACGCCGCCAACCCGGTGAACACGCTGCGCCGCGGGAGGCGGAAGCCCCGCCGCCCCGGCCCCGCCGCGCTTCATGGGAGCCCGAGACTTCGCACGATCCACGGAGGACCCATGGCCGGCACGCTCACCTTCCGCTACGTCACTTACCTCGCGACCACGCCGGAAAAGGTCTGGCACGCCCTCACCGACCCGGAGCTGAGCGGCGCGTACTGGGGGCACGGCAATGTCTCCGACTGGCGGCCCGGCTCGCGCTGGGAGCACCGGCGCACCGACGGCTCCGGCATCGCCGACGTCGAAGGGGTGGTCCTGGAGAGCGCTCCGCCCACGCGGCTGGTGACCACGTGGGCGGAGCCCGGTGCGCCGACGGGCCGGGGCGAGCCGGGCGTCTCCACCGTGACGTTCGGCATCGAGCCGTACGAGGAGATCGTCCGGCTGACCCTGACGCACGAGGATCTGGCCGACGAGGCCGAGCGGGAGGCGGCGGCCGGGGGCTGGTTCGCGGTGCTCGCCAACCTCAAGACGCTTCTGGAGACCGGGCGCCCGCTGCCGAAGGAGCCGTGGACGATGCCGTGAGCGTACGGTCCTCGCCACCTGGCAGGAGCCGCGCCAGCCAGGCCGACCGGCCGGCCGCCAGCGGTCCCAGTACGGCCAGGATCAGCACGTACCCGGCGATGAACGGCGCCAGCCGCTCGTCCAGCCCGGCGCCCGCCGCCATCGTCGCCAGGATCAGCGCGAACTCGCCGCGGGCGAGCAGCGCGGTGGCGATGTTGGCGGCCGGGCCCGGCCCGAAGCCGTAGATCCGGGCCGCGACCAGCCCCGCGACCACGTTCATCACCAGTGTCAGCGCCACCGCGATCAGCACCGGCCACACCACTGACGGCAGGTCGCCGGGGTCGATGGACAGGCCGAAGGCGAAGAAGAAGATTGCGCCGAAGGCGTCCCGCAGCGGGTGCACCAGCTCCATGATCCGCTTGCCGGAGCCGGTGCTGCCGAGCATCAGGCCGACCATGAACGCGCCGATCGCGTCCGCGACGCCGAACCACTCCGAGACGCCCGCCACGAAGACGGCGGCCCCGAGGAAGGAGATGACCAGCAGCTCGTTGTCCTTGGTGGCGATCAGCTTGCCGATCACCGTCGTCCCCCAGCGCGCGACCACGGCCAGGAGCAGCAGGAAGCCGAACGCCTTGCCCGCGTCGACGGCGGCCGAGGCCAGCGAGTCGGCGCCGGAGATCACCGGCTGGAGGGCGGCCAGGTACAGGGCGAGGAAGATGTCCTCGACCACGATGATGCCGAGGATCGGCTTGGTCTCGGGGTTGCCGAGACGGCCGGTGTCCATCAGGACCTTGGTGACGATCGCCGACGAGGAGATGCCGAGCACTCCGGCCAGCACCAGCGCCTCGGAGGTGCCCCAGCCGACCAGGAAGCCGAAGACGAGACCGGCGCCGACGTTCAGCGCCAGGTAGGCGGCCCCGGCGACGGCCATCTTCCGGCCGCCCTCTTTGAGGTCGTCCAGGTGGAATTCGAGGCCGAGGTAGAAGAGCAGCAGCACCAGGCCCAGCAGGGAGAGCATCTCCAGCTCGTGCGGGTCGTCGACCAGGGCGATGCCGGGGGTGTGCGGGCCGAGCAGTATCCCGGCCAGGATGAACAGGGGGATCGTGGGGAGCCCGATGCGGCTGCCCAGGCGGGCGAGGACGGCGGCGGCCAGAAAGGCCCCGCCCATCGCGAGGAGGGTGTCTGCGTGTCCGATGGCTCCTCCAGAGGTTCGGCCGGACGGTGTTCGGTCAAGGGGGAGTCAAGAAAGCGTTAGTAGTTAGTTTACCAAACGACTTTTCCGGCCGGTACGCCCGCTTCCGCCGCATGCTTCGCCGGACTGCCGCCCATCTCTCCACCGATCCGCCTCCGGGATCTTCCCGGGCCTCCTGTCGAGAGCCCTGCCTGGGGTTTTCCCCACCCCGAAGCCACCGGCAGCCGTCATGGCCCAGGTTCACCCCGGCTCCGTACGGTCGAGGGGTGCAACGGACGCGGGAGACGGGGGACGACGCGATGGGCCCGAGGGGCGAGGAGCACCGGCACGGACCGGGGCGGGAGGAGCGCCGGCATGGACCGGGGCGGGACGGCGGCGCCTGTGCCGTGGAGCTGCGCGGCGTCCGGCGGCAGTACGGCCGCGGCGCGGGCGCCGTGCACGCCCTGCGCGGCATCGACCTCGCCCTGCCGCACGGCACCTTCACCGCCGTGATGGGGCCCTCCGGCTCCGGCAAGTCCACGTTCCTTCAGTGCGCGGCGGGCCTGGACCGGCCGACCGGCGGCACGGTCCGCGTCGGCGGTACGGACATCACCCGCCTGCGGGAGGGCCGGCTCACCGCTCTGCGCCGCGAACGCCTCGGCTTCGTCTTCCAGGCGTTCAACCTGCTGCCGTCGCTGACCGTCGAACAGAACGTCGCCCTGCCGATGCGGCTCGCCGGACAGCGCGCCGACCGGCGGCGGACGGCCGAGGCGCTGGCCCGGGTGGGCCTGGGGGAGCACGCCGGGCGGCGTCCCGGCCAGCTCTCCGGCGGCCAGCAGCAGCGCGTGGCCATCGCCCGCGCCCTGGTCACCGGCCCCGACGTGGTCTTCGCCGACGAGCCGACCGGCGCGCTCGACGCCGCCACCGCCGCGGAGGTCCTCGCCGTACTGCGGCACGCCGTCGACGCGCTCGGCACCACCGTCGTCATGGTCACCCACGACCCGGTGGCCGCCTCCTGGGCCGACCGGGTGCTCTTCCTCGCCGACGGCGCGCTCACCGGCAGCCTGGAGCGGCCCTCGGCCGAGGAGGTCGCGGCCCGGATGGCGGCCCTCGCGGGACGCGCCCGGAGGGCGGCGGCCTGAGCCGCGCGACCGGCGCTCAGCGCCCGGCCGGTTCCTTCCGGAACGCCCACGCCATCCGGGGCTCCACCACGCAGCGCAGGGCCCGGCGGACCGGCGGGGTGCACAGCGCGGTCACCACGGCCGCCGCCGTCAGGCTGACCACGATCTCGCCGGGCGGCGAGTGCAGCCACGGATGGTCCTCGAACCAGCCCGCGAAGCGCGCGCCCTTGGTCAGGAAGCCGTGCAGCAGATAGCCGTAGAGGGTGCCGGCGCCCAGCACCGTGAACCACGTACGGCGGGCCGGCACCCAGGCGAGGAAGCAGGCGACCAGCACCAGTGAGCAGCCGAACAGCGCGAGCGTCATCACCACCCCCGCCCACCAGGGCGCACCCAACTCCTGTGCGCTCTCCCGGTGGTAGAACCACGTCGCCGTCATCCGCGGCACCGCCCAGTAGGCGACCGCCAGGGCACACGCGAAGACCGGCGCCGCCGCGATCCGTACGCCCCGCCGCCGCAGCAGCGCGAAGTGCTCCGGCCGCAGGTTCAGCCCCAGCACGAAGAACGGCAGGAACTGGAGCAGCCGTTGCATGTCCAGGTCGTGGCCGATCTCCGGGGACACCGAGGCGAGTACGGCGACGGCCAGTGCCGGCGGAACCGGCCACCGTACGATCCGCCACAGCGGAGTGGTCAGCCGCCACACGAACAGCGCCGCCAGGAACCAGGTGAGGTACCAGGGGTCCAGGAGGCTGACCGGCATATCGGGGTCGGGGACCGCCCGGCGGGCGAAGAGGGTGTAGGCCGTCTCGAAGACGACATACGGCACCACGATGCCGGTGACCAGCCGCCGCAGCCGGTCCGGCCGCAGGTCGAAACCGCGCGAGAAATAGCCGGAGATGACGATGAACGCCGGCATATGGAAGGCGTACACCGTCATGTAGAGCGCGCCTGCGGTACGGCTCTGCCCGGTCAGCGGCTCCCAGGAATGGCCCATGGCGACCAGCACGATCGCCAGGTACTTCGCATTGTCGAAGAAGGCGTCCCGGCCGCTTCCGCCGCCGGTCCGTATGGCCTCCGGCGCGGGCGCCGGGCCCCGGTCCGGAGACCGCGCGGTCGGCGGAAGCACACGTCGTGAGGTCGGTGCGGCGGAAAGCATCTGCCGCACCCTAGTGGCGGCCAGCGAATGCGTAAAACCCTCGCCGGTAAATTCGCATTACGTGCGGTGTGGTGGGGAATTCCTTTTCGGGCGGCGTTCGGGATTGTGTCGCGGTGGCACTTCCGGGTTTTTGCGGAGGGCCGGTGAATAACTGGTTCCGTACCGCTCTTCCGGTCATGGAAGGGCATATGCGCCACGGTGGACGCGGGGGTGATGTCCGCTTCGCTGACGGTATGTCGGTGGCGGAAGGGGGTCGTCGATCGTGTCCGCGTCAAGTGAATTCACGTACGCACAAAGGGGGTCCGGGCCGCCTGCCGACCTTCGGCCGGATGCCGCGAAAGGATCCGGCCGTTGGCCGGAACGCGCCCGGTGGCGTCAATTCCCGTGCGGCCGACGGCGGTACGGCCGGGAGGTGCCGCCGGGCCGCGCCGCCTCCTGGCAAAGCCTTGGCCGATGATTCGCCACCCGCCTCCACTGGGCAAGGACTTGGTGGCACGATGGTGCCGAGCGGGGGTGTGCGCGGCTGCATGCTTCCGGGGCCGGCCAGGCGTTCCGACCGAGGGTGTGATCAGTTGTGGCTCTTTCGCTGTCCGTCGTGCTGTTGTTGGGCATCATCATGGTCGTGTTGATACGCGGTAAATCGCTCAAGGCCGGTCCGGCGCTCGTCGCCATCCTCTTCGGCTTCTTCCTCGCGTCCACCGGCATCGCGCCGTCCATCAACCGGTTCCTGAACTCGGTGGCCGAGACCATCAACAACATCAGCTTCTAGCGCATCCGGGCCCCTACCGCGCCCGCAGGGGCCCGGCCGGCACGTCAGCGGTCGTCGCGTCCGCTCCGCGCGACCGCCTCCCGTACGGCCTCCTCACTGCGTCCCACCAGCGCCGTGCCGTCGTCCGCCGTGATGATCGGCCGCTGGATCAGCCGGGGATGGCCGGCCAGCGCCTCGATCCACCGCTCCCGCTCGGCCTCCGTACGCCCCCAGTCGCCGATCCCCAGCTCCTTCGCCTCGGCCTCCTGCGTACGCGTGATGTCCCACGGCTCCAGCCCCAGCCGGTCCAGAACCTCCCGCAACTCGGCGGCGCTCGGCGGCTGTTCGAGATAGCGCCGCACCGTGTACCGCACCCCTTCCCCGTCGAGCAGATCGACGGCGGAACGGCACTTGGAACACGCGGGATTGAGCCAGATCTCCATGGGGGCAGCCTAGTCAGGCGCCCGGGGGGAGTGGTCGGTCCTGCTCGGCGCATGACAAGAAACGGTGGCCGTGGCCTCGTATGGAGCCACGGAGGGCCGCGGGCCCGGTACCGCTTGCCCGGTGCCGAGCGGCTTCGGGCGGGAGCCGGAAAACGATTCAGGGCCAGGCCGAGAAAACATCCTCTGACCTGGCCCTGGACCCCATGGAGCGGGCGACGGGAATCGAACCCGCGTAGCCAGTTTGGAAGACTGGGGCTCTACCATTGAGCTACGCCCGCATGCGCCGCCGGTCGGGTGACCGTGGCACGCGATGCATCGTAGCGGGTCAACCGGGTCCGCCGCACACTCCGCCCCGTTCCGCCCGGCGCGCGGCGGGGCGCCGCCCCGTGTCCAGGGCGTGTGCCCGTGGATATCCGGCAGCCGTGCCGTCCGCGGCCATGTACCCTACGTGTCGCACCGACGGGGTGTGGCGCAGCTTGGTAGCGCGTCCGCTTTGGGAGCGGAAGGTCGTCGGTTCGAATCCGGCCACCCCGACCAGCAGGTTCTTCTCGTTCAGCCGTACGGCGTCCCGGCCCGTGGTTTCCGGCCGGCCGTACGGCGCGGCGGCGCCGTGCGCGCCCCGTTCCCCCGGTCGTCACGGCCGCGGACCGGCGGGCCCGTAAGCGGCCCATCAAGATCACATTGCGGCTGCCAACCCGCTTGCGGTTACTATGCAAGCTGCGTGCCCGTGTGTCTTTCTCCCGGGCGCGATCCGCAGGGCGCCTGGACCCCGGGCGCCGGCAGATCTCAAGCAGAACCCCAGAAGTCAGCCCCAAGGAGACCGAACCGTGAAGAGCGCCGTGGAGACCCTGAACCCGACCCGGGTTCGGCTCACTGTCGAGGTGCCCTTCGAGGAGCTCAAGCCCAGCCTCGACGCGGCGTACAAGAAGATCAACCAGCAGGTCACGGTGAAGGGCTTCCGCCAGGGCAAGGTCCCGGCCCGCGTCATCGACCAGCGGTTCGGTCGCGGCGCCGTGCTGGAGGAGGCCGTCAACGACGCGCTCCCGAAGTTCTACACCGAAGCGGTCAACGAGGGTGAGCTGAACGTCCTCGGCCAGCCCGAGGTCGACATCACCGAGCTGAAGGACGGCGAGCTGCTGGCCTTCACCGCCGAGGTCGACATCCGCCCGGCCCTGGAGATCCCGGACTACTCCGGCATCGAGGTCGAGGTCGACGCCGTCGAGGTGTCGGACGAGGACATCGACAAGTCCGTCGAGCAGCTGCGCGAGCGCTTCGCCTCCACCACCCCGGTCGAGCGCGCCGCCGAGGACGGCGACGTGCTCACCGTCGACCTGGAGGCCAAGGTCGACGGCGAGGTCCTGGAGGACGGCGTCGCCCAGGGCGTCAGCTACACCATCGGCTCCGGCGAGCTGCTCGACGGCATCGACGACGCCGTCAAGGGCCTGAAGGCCGGCGAGTCCGGCACCTTCACCTCCGAGCTGAAGGGCGGCTCCGCCGCCGGCAAGGAGGCCGAGGTCAAGGTCGACGTCACCGCCGTGGCCGCCCGTGAGCTGCCCGCGCTGGACGACGACTTCGCCCAGCTGGCGAGCGAGTTCGACACGCTGGAGGAGCTGCGCGCCGACAGCGCCAAGCGCCTCGCCCAGATGAAGAAGTACGACCAGGCCACCCAGGCGCAGGAGAAGGTCCTCGACGAGCTGCTGAAGCTGGTCGAGGTCCCGATGCCGGAGAAGCTGCTCGCGGACGAGATCGAGACCCGCAAGCACAACCTGGTCAACCACCAGCTCGCCCAGATGGGCCTGGACCTCGCGAAGTACCTGGAGATCCAGGGCAAGACCGAGGAAGAGTTCGACGCCGAGACCAAGGAGCAGGCGGAGAAGGGCATCAAGACCCAGTTCATCCTCGATGAGCTGGTCAACAAGGAGAAGCTGAACGTCAGCCAGGAGGAGCTCACCGAGCACCTCATGCGCCGCGCGCAGTCCTCCGGCATGTCCCCCGACCAGTTCGCCCAGGCCGTCGTCGAGGGCGGCCAGGTGCCGATGCTCGTCGGCGAGGTCGCCCGCGGCAAGGCCCTCGCGGTCGTCGTCGAGGCCGCCACCGTCAAGGACACCAACGGCGAGGTCGTGGACCTGGACGACGAGGACGAGACGGCCGAGACCGTCGAGGCCTCCGAGGCCGAGGGCACCGACGCCGAGAAGGCGGAGAAGACCGAGGGCTGAGCCCCGGCCGCCCGGTAGCGCCAGTCGTATGTACGGGCCCGAACACGCCACGCCCGCGTGTTCGGGCCCGTACGTCATCGGGCCCCTCGGAAGGGCCCCCGGACGCCGGTGAGCCTGCGCTCACAGCGAACAGTTGACAATGCGGGATGGCGCCCGCCGACCAGCGCGTTAGGGTCCGTAGATACGAGGGCAGGGGAGTACCCGAAACCGCGCCGGCGGAGCACGCCGCGCCCTCCCCACGCCCCCAGAAGACGACGCTGAGACGGCCCCGGGCCGTCCGACAACGAGCAGGTGGACACGTGACGATCCCGATGCCTTCCGCCGCCGCTGAGCCGACCTTCGGTGGCCTCGGCGACCAGGTCTACAACCGGCTGCTCGGCGAGCGGATCATCTTCCTCGGCCAGCCGGTCGACGACGACATCGCCAACAAGATCACCGCGCAGCTGCTGCTCCTCGCCGCTGACCCGGACAAGGACATCTTCCTTTACATCAACAGCCCGGGCGGCTCGATCTCGGCCGGCATGGCGATCTACGACACCATGCAGTACATCAAGAACGACGTGGTCACCATCGCCATGGGCCTCGCCGCCTCGATGGGCCAGTTCCTGCTGAGCGCCGGCACCCCCGGCAAGCGCTTCGCGCTGCCCAACGCCGAGATCCTCATCCACCAGCCCTCCGCGGGCCTGGCGGGCTCCGCGTCGGACATCAAGATCCACGCCGAGCGGCTGCTGCACACCAAGAAGCGCATGGCCGAGCTCACCGCCCGGCACACGGGCCAGACCGTCGAGCAGATCACCCGCGACTCCGACCGGGACCGCTGGTTCGACCCGCAGGAGGCCAAGGAGTACGGCCTCATCGACGACGTCATGACCACCGCGGCGGGCGTTCCGGGCGGGGGCGGCACCGGGGCCTGAGCGCCCCGCACGACGCACCCAGCAGCCGACCCCAGCCTCTTCTGACCGCCACCAGGACGGTGAACCTCCAGATGAACAACTTCCCCGGCCGTAGCCTCTACGAGCGCCACGACGCCCCGCAGGCCGAGTTCCAGGGCATGCCCGCCGAGTCCCGCTACATCGTCCCGCGCTTCGTCGAGCGCACCTCGCAGGGCGTGCGCGAGTACGACCCGTACGCGAAGCTCTTCGAGGAGCGCGTGATCTTCCTCGGCGTGCAGATCGACGACGCGTCGGCGAACGACGTCATGGCGCAGCTGCTGTGCCTGGAGTCGATGGACCCGGACCGGGACATCTCGATCTACATCAACTCGCCCGGCGGCTCCTTCACGGCGCTGACCGCGATCTACGACACGATGCAGTTCGTCAAGCCGGACATCCAGACCGTCTGCATGGGCCAGGCGGCGTCCGCCGCGGCCGTGCTGCTCGCCGCCGGCACCCCCGGCAAGCGGATGGCGCTGCCCAACGCCCGTGTGCTGATCCACCAGCCGTACAGCGAGACCGGCCGCGGCCAGGTCTCCGACCTGGAGATCGCCGCCAACGAGATCCTGCGGATGCGTACGCAGCTGGAGGAGATGCTCGCCAAGCACTCCACCACGCCGATCGAGAAGATCCGCGACGACATCGAGCGCGACAAGATCCTGACCGCCGAGGAGTCCCTGGCGTACGGTCTGGTCGACCAGATCGTCTCGACCCGTAAGACGGCCGCCTCGGTCTGATCGCGTCCCATCGCGAAGTGAGCCGGAGACACGCCCCCTTGGACCGGGTTGACCGAGTCGGTCCAAGGGGGGCCCGTACGGGGGGCCCGGCAAGGTACCGTCGATAGGCAAGCACCCGGGTCCGCGGAGCAATGCGGATCCCAGGCGAAGGGGAAGCACCTCGTGGCACGCATCGGTGACGGCGGCGACCTGCTCAAGTGCTCGTTCTGCGGGAAGAGTCAGAAGCAGGTGAAGAAGCTCATCGCGGGTCCTGGTGTGTACATCTGCGACGAGTGCATCGACCTCTGCAACGAGATCATCGAGGAGGAGCTCGCCGAGACCTCCGAGGTCCGCTGGGAGGAACTGCCCAAGCCCCGGGAGATCTACGAGTTCCTGGAGAGCTACGTCGTAGGCCAGGAGCCCGCCAAGAAGGCGCTCTCGGTCGCCGTCTACAACCACTACAAGCGGGTCCAGGCGGGCGAGAACGGTGGCGGGCGCGGCGGCGACGACGGCATCGAGCTCGGCAAGTCCAACATCCTGCTGCTCGGCCCCACCGGCTCCGGCAAGACGCTGCTCGCGCAGACGCTCGCCCGGATGCTCAACGTCCCGTTCGCCTTCGCCGACGCGACGGCGCTGACGGAGGCCGGCTATGTCGGCGAGGACGTCGAGAACATCCTCCTGAAGCTGATCCAGGCCGCGGACTTCGACATCAAGAAGGCCGAGACCGGCATCATCTACATCGACGAGATCGACAAGGTCGCCCGCAAGAGCGAAAATCCGTCGATCACCCGCGACGTCTCGGGCGAGGGCGTCCAGCAGGCCCTGCTGAAGATCCTGGAGGGCACTACCGCCTCGGTGCCGCCGCAGGGCGGACGCAAGCACCCCCACCAGGAATTCATCCAGATCGACACGACGAACGTGCTGTTCATCGTGGGCGGCGCGTTCGCCGGCCTGGAGAAGATCATCGAGGCCCGGTCCGGCGCCAAGGGCATCGGCTTCGGCGCCAACATCCGCTCCAAGCGCGAGGTCGAGGCCAAGGACCAGCTCCAGGACGTGATGCCGGAGGACCTGGTGAAGTTCGGGATGATCCCGGAGTTCATCGGCCGGCTGCCGGTGCTGACCTCGGTGCACAACCTCGACCGCGAGGCGCTGCTGCAGATCCTCCTGGAGCCGCGCAACGCGCTCGTCAAGCAGTACCAGCGCCTGTTCGAACTGGACGGCGTGGAGCTGGACTTCGACCGCCCGGCCCTGGAGGCCATCGCCGACCAGGCGATCCTGCGCGGCACCGGCGCGCGCGGCCTGCGCGCCATCATGGAGGAGGTCCTCCAGTCGGTGATGTACGAAGTCCCGTCCCGCAAGGACGTGGCCCGCGTCGTCATCACCGAAGAGGTCGTTCACTCGAACGTGAACCCGACGCTGGTGCCGCGCAACCGCGGCGGCGAGTCGGGCGAACACCACGAGAAGAGCGCGTAAGCGCGAAGCCGCCGTCCGTTCCCCCCGCACGGACGGCGAGGGCCGCCCCGCGACCACCGGTCGCGGGGCGGCCCTTCCGCTTGCCGCCTACTCCGGCTTACGGGTCTCGCCGCGCACCACGGCGGTGGTGTCCGCGTACTGCGACAGATTGATGTCCGAGGACGAGCGCAGCTCGCCGTTCATGTAGAGCAGCACCGCGGCGGTCGAGCCGTCGGCCCAGCCGCACACCGGCGCGTAGCCGAACGACGCGTTCCGGACGACCTCACAGTCGATCTTGACGTTGCCGCCGGCCGCGTCGGGCCGGAACGTCTCGCGCTGCTTGACGACCGTGGTGCCCGCGCCGGACACACCGCTGAACATGCCGTCCACCACGCTGTCCGGGTGGGCGATGGTGCCGTAGCCGCCGGAGATCATCAGACCGGTGGTGCTGCTGTCGCGGGTGCCGCGGTAGCGGGCGATCTCCTGCGTCATACCGGGCGGCGGCGAGCCCAGCTTCAGCCCGTCGCGCTGGAGGGCCGCCTTGTCCTTCTCCAGGGTGTACGCGCCGCCGTCGACCGTACGGGGCGTCGTCAGCCGCATCGGCCGGCCGGTGTCCTCCGCGGCCGGCGACTCCTGGGACGAGTTGTTCGCGTCCGAACCGGCCGTGGGGGCGGGGGAGCTTCCGCCGCCGGCCCGGGCGCGGCCGCCCTTGTCCTCGCCCGCGGTGAGCATGACGGCCCCGCCGATGATCGCGCCGACGAGCACGACGCCCGCGGCCACCCCCGCGATGATCTTTCCGGTGTTGCTGCCGCCGGGGCCCTGGGGCGGGCCGGGCGGTCCCGGCGGGGGGAACTGCGGGGGCTGCATCGGCTGCGGGGCCGGCCCGTAGCCGTACGGGCCGGGCTGCTGCGGAGGCGGGCCCGGCGGCGGGCCCTGGGGCGGACCCGGCGGCGGGCCCTGGGGCGGACCCGGCGGCGGGCCGAAGCCCCCGCTCTGCGGCTGCCCGCTGCTTCCGTACGGGCCCGGCGGCGGCTGGTTGAAGCTCATGGCGTGTCCTCCCCTGGGGGCCGGCGGCCCGGCGCGGCGCGGTGGTTACTTCTCGTGGCGGACGGCGTCGCGGATTTCGCGGGTCTTCTCGGAGAATTCCTGTGCGGAGAAGGCGTCGCCGGTGGAACGGGTGGGTGTGTTCAGACCCTGGTTCATGACCACGGCGACCGCGCTGGAGTCGCCCCAGATGCAGTACGTCGTCGTGGACGACGCGCTGATGCTGCCCACCGACTTGGAGGATTTGATCGCCTTGCACTTCATGACGGAGCCGTCGAAGCCGTCGGGGGAGTACTCCGTCACCGGCGTGACGATCTCCGTCTTCACGCCCTTGGCATCGGTCCCGTTGACGGCCTTCTTGTCGATCTCGGCCGTCATCTTGTTCACCGCGCTCTTGGGGTCGGCCACCTTCCCGTAAACGCCGATGATCATGAGCTGCCGGCCCTTGGCGTCGCTGTAGGCACTCTCGACGCTGGTGGCCCCGGTGATGCCCATGGCCTTGGTCTCCGCGTCGTTGGACTCGTCCTTCGTCTTGTCCTTGCCCTCCGCCTTCTTGTACGTCCCGCCGAGCAGGTCGGCCGGGAAGGCGATCGTGTACGGCTTCACATCCCCACCCGGCCCGAACGCGTAATACGCCCCCACGCCGATGCCCGCCACGGCCGCCACCGCCAGAACGCTCAGGCCGATCTTCAGGCCCTTGCCCTTGCCGCCGTTCTGGGGAGCCTGCCCATAGGGCGGCTGCTGGCCGTACGGTGCCGGGGGCTGCTGCGGGTAGCCGGGCTGGGGAGCCTGCTGCGGGTAGCCGTACGGCTGCTGCGGGGGAACCTGGCCGCCCTGCTGCGGATAGCCGTAGCCGGGCTGCCCGACCGGCTGCGGGACGGGCCGGCCGTACGGGCCGGGCTGCTGGGGCGGCTGGCCGTACGGGCCGGGAGGCGGCTGGTTGAAGCTCATGGAGCGGGTTCCCCTCGTGGCAACTGATGGCGTCCGATGACGCCCGTCACAGTTGATGTCTCTGCGTTTCCCACATCCTGTACGACGCCACTGTCAGCCGGTGCTCCGGGGGCCAAACCGATTCGAGACCGCGACATCCACGCCCGTACACTGAGCGTCGTGACCGAGAACACTCAGCAGAGCCCCCGAGACGGCGGGCCGAACAGCAGCCCCACTGAACTGCCGACCCAGTACGCGCCGGCCGAGGTAGAGGGGCCGCTGTACGAGCGCTGGGTAGAGCGGGGTTACTTCGAGGCGGACGAGAAGAGCGAGAAGCCGCCGTACACGATCGTCATCCCGCCGCCGAACGTCACGGGCAGCCTGCACCTCGGGCACGCCTTCCAGCACACGCTGATGGACGCCCTGACCCGCCGCAAGCGGATGCAGGGCTATGAGTCGCTGTGGCTGCCGGGCATGGACCACGCGGGCATCGCCACCCAGAACAAGGTCGAGCAGCAGCTCGCCGAGGAGGGCAAGTCCCGCCACGACCTGGGCCGCGAGGAGTTCGTCGAGCGCGTCTGGAAGTGGAAGCACGAGTACGGCGGCAAGATCCTCGGCCAGATGCGCCGCCTCGGTGACGGCGTCGCCTGGTCGCGCGAGCGCTTCACGATGGACGAGGGCCTGTCCAAGGCCGTCCAGACGATCTTCAAGCGGCTCTACGACGACGAGCTGATCTACCGCGCCGAGCGCATCATCAACTGGTGCCCGCGCTGCCTGACCGCGATCTCCGACATCGAGGTCGAGTACCAGGACGACGACGGCGAGCTCGTCTCGATCAAGTACGGCGAGGGCGAGGACACCCTCGTCGTCGCGACCACCCGCGCCGAGACGATGCTGGGCGACACCGCGGTGGCCGTCCACCCGGACGACGAGCGGTACCGGCACCTCATCGGCAAGCGGATCAAGCTGCCGCTGACCGACCGCACGATCCCCGTGGTCGCCGACACCCATGTGGATCCGGAGTTCGGCACCGGTGCGGTCAAGGTCACCCCGGCCCACGACCCCAACGACTTCGCCATCGGCCAGCGGCACGACCTGGAGTCGCTGACCGTCATGGACGAGCGCGGTGTCATCACCGTGCACGGTCCCTTCGAGGGCCTGGACCGCTTCGAGGCGCGTTCGACGATCGTGGCGGCGCTGCGTGAGCAGGGCCGGATCGTCGCGGAGAAGCGCCCGTACGTCCACTCCGTGGGCCACTGCTCGCGCTGCAAGACCACCGTCGAGCCGCGGCTTTCCATGCAGTGGTGGGTCAAGGTCGGCCCGCTCGCCCAGGCCGCCGGTGACGCGGTCCGCGACGGCCGGGTCAAGATCCACCCCGAGGACATGTCGAAGCGGTACTTCGACTGGGTCGACAACATGCACGACTGGTGCATCTCGCGCCAGCTGTGGTGGGGTCACCGCATCCCGGTCTGGTACGGCCCCGACGGCGAGGTCGTCTGCGTCGGACCCGACGAGGAGCCGCCGGGCACCGAGGCCGAGGGCTGGACCCAGGAGTCCGACGTCCTGGACACCTGGTTCTCCTCCGGGCTGTGGCCCTTCTCCACGCTGGGCTGGCCGGAGCAGACCCCGGACCTGGCGAAGTTCTACCCGACCGACGTCCTGCTCACCGGGCACGACATCATCTTCTTCTGGGTCGCCCGGATGATGATGTTCGGCCTGTACGCGATGGACGGGCAGGCGCCGTTCCACACCATCGCGCTGACCGGCCTGGTCCGTGACGAGCACGGCAAGAAGATGTCCAAGTCCAACCCGAACTCGGTGGACCCGCTGGACTGGATGGACGCCTACGGAGCGGACGCCGTCCGCTTCACGCTCGCCCGCGGCGCCAACCCGGGCGCGGACGTGCCGATCGGCGAGGACTGGGTCCAGGCGTCCCGCAACTTCGCCAACAAGATCTGGAACGCCACCCGCTTCGCGCTGATGAACGGCGCCACGCTGGAGGGCGAGCTGCCGCCGGCGGAGGAGCTCTCGGCGACCGACCGCTGGATCCTGTCCCGGCTGAACACGGTCGTCGCGCAGGTCGACGCGTACTACGACGACTACCAGTTCGCGAAGCTGTCGGACGCGCTCTACCACTTCGCCTGGGACGAGGTCTTCGACTGGTACGTCGAGCTGTCCAAGACGACCTTCATGGCGGGCGGCCCGGCCGCCGACGTGTCGCGCCGCGTCCTCGGCGAGGTCCTGGACGTCACGCTGCGCCTGCTGCACCCGGTCGTCCCGTTCGTCACGGAGACGCTGTGGACGACGCTGACCGGCCGCGAGTCCCTGGTGATCGCCGAGTGGCCCGCCGACAGCGGCTTCCGCGACCCCGCCGCCGAGCGGGAGATCGAGACCGTCCAGCAGGTCGTCACCGAGGTCCGCCGCTTCCGGTCCGACCAGGGCCTGCAGCCCGGCCAGAAGGTCCCGGCCCGCCTGGACCTGGCCGGTACGCAGCTCGCCGCGCACGAGGCCGCGATGCGGTCGCTGCTGCGCCTCCAGCCGGCGGGGGAGGACTTCACCGCCACCGCGTCGCTGCCGGTCGCGGGCGCGACCGTGGCGCTGGACCTGTCGGGCGCCATCGACGTGGCGGCCGAGCGCAAGCGGCTGTCGAAGGATCTGGCCGCCGCCGAGAAGGAGAAGGCGCAGGCCAACGCGAAGCTGGGCAACGAGGCGTTCCTGGGCAAGGCCCCGGAGCACGTCGTCGCCAAGATCCGTACGCGGCTGGAGACGGCCGAGGCCGACATCGTGCGCATCAGTGCGCAGCTGGAGGCCCTGCCCAAGGCGTAGCGCCCGGCGCCGGGAACGGCCCCGGCGCGCGCATCTCCGCAGGCCCCTCGTCCGTACGGGCGGGGGGCCTGCGCCGTCCCTTGCCGCGCCGGTCGCCGCGTTCGCGTACCGGCCAGAGCAGGACGTACGCCGTCGACACGGCCACGAACGCCAGCCGGATGAAGCCGCGGGCCGAGTCGTCCGGCACCGCGAAGACACTGCCGTACAGGATCAGCAGCGCCAGCCAGCTCCACCAGGGCACCAGCCTCCGCTGCCCGATGACGTCCCACAGCAGCGTGCCGAGCAGGACGGACGCGGTGTAGTACGTGTAGACGCTGGGGTCCAGGACGATCCGGGCGTTGGCGCCCAGCAGGACGACCGCCGCCCAGCGTCCCCGCCACACCGCCAGGCAGCCCAGCAGCAGGCCCAGCGCGAACTGCGCGGGCCGGTCCCAGCCCGGCGTCTCGGGGTCGGCGACGCCCAGCCAGCGCAGCGCGGACGCCGGATGGTTGGGGATGGCGAACTTGGCCGCCGAGAACGAATTCATGTCGCCGATGAAGAACGGCAGCCAGGCCACCGCGACCAGCCCCGCCATCCACAGCCCCGCGCGCAGCCACTTCTCCTTCGGCAGGGCGAGCAGCAGCGGTACGAAGGCCAGCGCCGTCGGTTTGGAGTCCATCGCCAGGGCCAGGCAGGCGCCGGTCAGCGCGGCGTTGCCGCGGGTCACCGACCGTACGGCCAGCGCGGTGAAGAACAGCGCGAGCACATCGTCCAGGTGCCCGAAGCGGACCGAGACCTCGATCCACATCGGGATGAACGCGAGGCCCGCTATCAGGACGCGCTGCCGCAGCCGCTGGTGATTGGTGCCCGTACCCAGGAAGTGCCAGGCGGCGCTGCGCCCGGCCAGCACCACGATCACCAGGCCGAGCAGCGACATCAGGGCCGCCGCCAGAAACTGGCCGGTGTGTTCGGGGAACGGGTTGAACAGGCCCGCCACCAGGAAGCTGACGGGGCCCATCTGGAGTTCGGGGTGGTGGGCGTAGAGGTTGAGGCCGCCGGTGCCGTCGCCGGAGGAGCCCTGGTAGATCAGCTCGCCGCCGGTGCGCAGGTAGTGCCAGGAGAAACCCCCGTTCGGCTCGACCACGACGAACCACAGCACGGTCCACGCGGTGAGCAGCACCAGGTGCATCCGCTGACTGATTGCCGGCATGCGCACGCTTCTTCAGCTCCCACCCTGCCCGGGAGAACCCTGCGGCCGACCGCCGCCGTCCCCCGGAACCTCTGATCTTCTTGTCGTAAAGGCTCACAGAGCCCGCCGGTGAAGATGACGGCAGGGGGGTGGTGCGTTGCCCGGGACCGGCGATCAGAGGCGTGTGTCACGGTGGGGCGGCGGGCGTCCGCGTTCTCATCGGTCTCTCATGGAGACGGTGGAGCATGGCCCGCGAACGGGGAATCCGGCAAAAACGCACGATCCGGCCGCACACGCCGGCCAGCGACGAGGAGCCGCGCCACCCATGAACAAACCGCTGCGCCGCGTCTCGGTCTTCTGCATCCTGCTGATACTCGCGCTGCTGGCGTGGGTCACCTGGCTGCAGGGGGCCAAGGCGGCCACGTTCTCGGACGATCCGCACAATCCGCGCGTGTCCATAGCGAAGTACGCGAACCCGCTGGGCAACATCCTCGTCGGCGGACAGCCGGTGACCGGCTCCACCGCCACCGACGGCACCCTGAAGTACCAGCGCACGTACAAGAACGGCCCGCTCTACGCGCCCGTGACCGGCTTCAGCTCGCAGATCTTCGGCAGCAACCAGCTGGAGAGCCTGTACGGGGACCTCCTCGACGGCTCGGACAGCCGCCTGCAGAACCCGGGCGACGCGCTGACCCGCCAGCGCCCCAAGGGCGGCGATGTGGCCACCACCATCGACGCCAAGGTGCAGCAGGCCGGTTACAAGGCGCTCGGCGGCAAGAGCGGCGCCGCGGTCGCCCTCGACCCGGCCACCGGCAAGATCCTCGGCATGGTCAGCACCCCGTCGTACGACCCGGGCAAGTTCGCCGGGTCCGGCAGCGGCGACCAGAAGGCGTGGAAGGACCTCTCCGGCAACAAGGCCCACCCCGAGATCAACCGCGCGCTGCGCCAGCCGCTGCCGCCCGGCTCCACGTTCAAGCTGGTCGTCGCGGCGGCCGCGCTGGAGAACGGCCTCTACTCCTCCGTGGACGAGGCCACCGACAGCCCCGACCCGTACACGCTGCCCAACACCCGCACGGTGCTGAAGAACGAGAGCGCCTCCGCCCCCTGCAAGAACGCCACCATCCGCACCGCGCTCCAGTACTCCTGCAACACCGTCTTCGCGAAGATGGCCGCCGACCTGGGCCAGGACAAGGTCCGCGCGCAGGCGGAGAAGTTCGGCTTCAACAACGGCAAGCTGGACACCCCCGTACGGGCGGGCAAGAGCCTCTACCCGCAGGGCATGGACAAGCCGCAGACCGCGCTGTCCGGGATCGGCCAGTTCGACGACACGGCGACGCCGCTCCAGATGGCCATGGTCTCCTCGGCCATCGCCAACGGCGGCGACCTCCAGACGCCGCAGATGGTGGACAAGCTCACCGACGGCGGCGGCAACACGCTCCAGGAGTACGAGCCGAAGAAGTACGGCAAGGCGGTCTCGCGGCGCACCGCCGAGCAGCTCCAGTCGTCGATGGAGACCGTCGTCAACGAGGGCACCGGCTCCAACGCCAAGATCGACGGCCTGACGGTCGGCGGCAAGACGGGCACCGCCCAGCACGGCGTGAACAACGAGGGCACCCCGTACGCCTGGTTCGTCTCCTACGCCAAGGACGGCAAGGGCCATCAGGTCGCCGTCGCGGTCATGGTCGAGGACAGCGACGCGGCCCGCAGTGAGATCTCCGGCGGCGGGCTGGCGGCGCCGGTGGCGAAGGCGATGATGAAGGCGGCGTTGTCGTAGCGGCTCGGGCGGCGGGCGGGCGCCGCCCGCCGCCCGCCCGTGTCGGTGGTGGCTCGTAGACTGGAGTGTGTGAGCGACGACCGCCCCCAGAACGACGACCCCGACCCGATTCCCGGCCCGGACGGCCCGGCCGACCCCTTCGAGGAGATGGTGGAGGCCGAGACCGACAGGGACCCCGACCTCGCGGTGATCGAGGCCGGCAGCCGGACCCTGCGCGCGCAGGCCGGACCGCCCCAGGGGGACGGCATTCCCGCACGTCCCGAAGACCCCGAGGTGGACCGCGCGCTGCGCGAGGTGGAGGCCGAGCTGGCCGGCCGCTGGGGCGAGACCAAGCTCGACCCCTCGGTGCGGCGCATCGAGGCGCTGATGGACGTCCTGGGCTCGCCGCAGCGCGCGTACCCCTCCATCCACATCACCGGCACCAACGGCAAGACCAGCACCGCCCGCATGATCGAGGCCCTGCTGACCGCCTTCGACCTGCGCACCGGCCGGTACACCAGCCCGCATGTGCAGTCCGTGACCGAGCGGATCAGCCTGGACGGAGCCCCGATCTCCGCCGAGCGCTTCATCGAGACGTACCGCGACATCGCGCCGTACGTACAGATGGTCGACGAGCGCGAGCAGTACCGCCTGTCCTTCTTCGAGGTGCTCACCGCCATGGCGTACGCGGCCTTCGCGGACGCCCCGGTGGATGTCGCGGTCGTCGAGGTCGGCATGGGCGGCACCTGGGACGCGACGAACGTGATCGACGGGGACGTCGCCGTCGTCACGCCCATCTCGCTGGACCACACCGACCGCCTCGGCGATACGCCCGAGCAGATCGCCGGCGAGAAGTCCGGGATCATCAAGAAGGACGCGACGGTCGTGCTGGCGCAGCAGCCGGTGGACGCGGCGGCCGTGATGCTCAAGCGCGCGGTCGAGGTGGACGCCACGGTCGCCCGCGAGGGCATGGAGTTCGGCGTGCTCGCCCGGGAGGTGGCGGTCGGCGGCCAGCTGCTGACACTGCGCGGCCTCGGCGGCGAGTACCCGGAGATCTTCCTGCCGCTGCACGGCGCCCACCAGGCGCACAACGCCGCGGTGGCGCTCGCCGCCGTGGAGGCGTTCTTCGGCATCGGCTCCGAGCACGCCCGCACCCTGGACATCGACACCATCCGCTCCGCGTTCGCCGCGGTCGCCTCGCCCGGCCGCCTGGAGGTCGTGCGCAGCAGCCCGACCGTCATCCTGGACGCGGCGCACAACCCGGCGGGCGCGCGCGCCGCGGCCGAGGCGGTCAGCGAGGCGTTCGGTTTCAGCCGACTCGTCGGGGTGGTCGCCCCCAGCGCCGACAAGGACGTGCGCGGCGTCCTCGAAGCCTTCGAGCCGATCTTCGCCGAGGTCGTGGTGACCCGTAATTCCAGCCACCGCGCCATGGACCCGGACGAGCTGGCCGCCGTCGCGGTGGAGATCTTCGGCTCCGAGCGGGTGCAGGTCGAGCCGCGGCTCGACGACGCGCTGGAGGCGGCGATCACCCTCGCGGAGGAGGAGGGCGAGTACGCCGGCGCCGGCGTGCTGGTCACCGGCTCCGTGATCACGGTCGGCGAGGCCCGGCTGCTCCTGGGGAGGAACTGACCATGCGCACGCTGTGTGCGAGCACGCTGATCGGCGAGTTCTTCGTGATCGGCTTCGCCGGTCTGGTCGCGATGCAGACCTCCGGCCATTCCACGGCCACGGTCTGGACGGTCAGCGGCGTCGCCATGCTGCTGTGCGTCCTGCTGTGCGGTGTGCTCAACCGCCCCGGCGGCGTGCAGCTGGGCTGGGTGCTCCAGGCCGCGCTGATCGCCAGCGGTTTCGTGGTCGGCACGATGTTCTTCCTCGGGGCGGTCTTCGCCGCGCTGTGGTGGGCGTCGGTGCACTTCGGCCGCAAGATCGACGAGGCGAAGGCCCGCTGGGCTGCGCAGGCCGAGGAGGGGCCGCAGCCGGGCGCTGCGTGAGGACGGCCGCGTACGGCCGCGTCCGCAAGCGGGTTCAGCGGTCCGGGCAAGTGGGACGTACGTGCCCGGACCGGACATCTGTCCGCGTCCGCTCCGGACGTCTGTGCGAAACCCGGCCCGCGTCACCCGTACGGCCCCGTACCGGCTCCGATACCGCGTACGGACCAGCGCCGTCACCCATGTAGCCTCAGTTCACCTGCCGACTTCCGTCACCCAAGGAGTCCTTCCCGTGAGCCAGCGCACGCTCGTCCTCCTCAAGCCCGACGCGGTCCGCCGCGGCCTGGTCGGTGAGATTCTCGGCCGTATCGAGCGCAAGGCGGGCTGGACGATCAGCGCGCTGGAACTGCGCACCCTCGACCGCGCGATCCTGGAGCAGCACTACGCCGAGCACGTCGGCCGCGACTTCTACGAGCCGTTGGTGCAGTTCATGTCCTCGGGCCCGGTGGTCAGCCTGGTCGTCGAGGGCGAGCGGGTGATCGAGGGCGTGCGGACGCTGGCCGGCCCCACCGACCCGATCAAGGCGCCGGGCGGTTCCATCCGCGGCGACTTCGGGACCATCACCCGGGAGAACCTGATCCACGCCTCGGACTCCGAGGAGTCCGCCGAGCGCGAGATCAAGATTTTCTTCCCCGGTCTTTCCTGACCTTCCGTCCGTTCGCACCCCGGTGACCTGGGGCGACCGCGCCGCCGCGGCCGCCCCACGGCAAGCCGGCGGCGAACGGGGGAACGCTTCGGTGCGACACGGCGTCCCATTGAAGGGGGCGGGTCCGTGTTCCGCCGACAATGGCGAAGGAACCCCGCACTGCGTTCGAGCGGTGGGGACTTCGTGACTACGATGGAGTTTCCGCGCCCCGGCGCACCACACCTGCCGACCTCAAGTAAGCATTCGCTCCAGTTGGGAAGGCCAGACGTATCCTCATGGGGAACAACATGTCGTTCATCGGCCGTGACATGGCTGTCGACCTCGGGACCGCCAACACGCTGGTGTACGTCAGGGGTCGCGGGATCGTCCTCAACGAGCCGTCGGTCGTGGCCATCAACACCAACACCGGCGGCATCCTGGCCGTCGGGGCCGAGGCGAAGAAGATGATCGGCCGCACCCCCGGCAACATCGTCGCGGTGCGTCCGCTGAAGGACGGCGTGATCGCCGACTTCGAGATCACCGAGCGGATGCTCCGCTACTTCATCCTCAAGATCCACAAGCGCCGTTACCTGGCCCGCCCGCGCGTGGTCGTCTGTGTCCCCTCCGGTATCACCGGAGTCGAGCGCCGCGCGGTCATCGAGGCGTCCACCCAGGCCGGCGCCCGCCAGGTGCACATCATCGAGGAGCCGATGGCCGCCGCGATCGGCTCCGGCCTCCCGGTCCACGAGGCCACCGGCAACATGGTCGTGGACATCGGCGGCGGCACCACCGAGGTCGCGGTGATCTCGCTCGGCGGCATCGTCACGGCGCAGTCGATCCGGGTGGCCGGCGATGAGCTGGACAACGCGATCATCCAGCACATCAAGAAGGAGTACAGCCTCCTGCTGGGCGAGCGCACCGCCGAGAGCATCAAGATCACCATCGGCTCGGCGTACGACCTGGAGCAGGACGAGCACACCGAGATCCGCGGCCGCGATCTGGTCTCCGGACTTCCCAAGACCGTCGTGATCTCCGCGGCCGAGGTGCGCAAGGCCATCGAGGAACCGGTCAACTCCATCGTCGACGCGGTCAAGACGACGCTCGACAAGTGCCCGCCGGAGCTCTCCGGCGACGTGATGGACCGCGGCATCGTGCTCACCGGCGGCGGCGCCCTGCTGCGCGGCCTCGACGAGCGCCTGCGCCGCGAGACCGGCATGCCGATCCACATCGCCGAGGACCCGCTCGACTCCGTCGCACTCGGCAGCGGCAAGTGCGTCGAGGAGTTCGAGGCGCTCCAGCAGGTCCTGGACTCCCAGCCGCGCCGCTGAGGAACCCGACATTCCGCCGTACGGGCGGCTGATCGTCCGTACGGCGGATCGTTGATATACAGGCACCACGCCCCAACAGGCGAGCACTGCGTATAAAGGCACAACGCACTCCCCAGCGCGACCGGCGCGGGCCCGCAGCCGGCCGGTCCTACGAGGAAGGACACGGCCGCCGCACGTGAGGGACACACGAGAGAGCCGGCTGCTACTGGTGCTGCTGGTCGCGATCGCGTTCGCGCTGATCACGGTGGACATCCGCGGCGGCGAACGGTCCCCGCTCGCCGGTGCCCGGCAGGCCGCCGCCGCGGTGTTCGGGCCGGTCGAGAGCGGCATCGCCACGGTCGTCGACCCGGTGGGCAACGCCGTCGGCGCCGTACGCGACTCCGGCGAGCGGCACACGCGTATCAGCGCCCTGGAGCGGGAGAACGCCGCCCTCAAGGCGAAGCTGGGCTCCTCCGACCGCAACCGCAACCGCGCCGCCGAGCTGGACAAGATGCTCAAGACCGCCGGCACCGGCCAGTACGGCATCAAGGGCGCCCAGGTCATCGCCATCGGCGCGGCGCAGGGCTTCTCCTGGACCGTCACCATCGACGCCGGCTCCCAGGACGGCATCGCCCGCGACATGACGGTCCTCAACGGTGACGGCCTGGTCGGCCGCGTCACCACCGTCGGCCGCACCACCGCCACCGTGCTGCTCGCCAACGACCCCGACTTCACCGTCGGCACCCGCATGGAGAAGACCAACGAGATCGGGTTCGCCACCGGCCAGGGCGGCAACTCGCTGGGCGTGCAGCTGCTGAACGGCAAGGCCGAGGTCAACAAGGGCGACCGGCTGGTCACCTTCGGCTCCAGTGCCGACAAGCCCTTCGTGCCCGGCGTCCCGGTCGGACAGGTCGTCAGGGTCGATCCGTCCAACGGCGATCTGACCCGCTCCCTCCAGGTCCGCCCGTTCGTCGGCTTCTCCAAGCTGGACGTCGTCGGCGTGGTCGTCCAGCCGCCCCGCGAGGACCCGCGCGACACCGTCCTGCCGCCCAAGCCCGCCAAGCCCAAGCCGACGCCGACGGTCACCGTCACGGCCACCCCCACCGCGAGCGCCTCTCCCAGGAGCTGACCGATGCGCATCAAGAGGATCCTGCTCTCGGCCGCGCTGGTCGTCGTGGCGCTGCTGGTCCAGGTCGCCGTGCTGGCACGGCTCCAGCTGCCCGGCGCCGTACCGGACCTGCTGCTCCTGGTCGTCCTCGGCCTCGCGCTGGTCTACGGGCACGTCTCCGGCGCCCTGATCGGCTTCGGCGCCGGCCTGCTCGCCGACCTCGCACCGCCCTCCGACCACGCCATCGGCCGCTACGCCCTGGTGCTGTGCGTCATCGGGTACGTCGCCGGGCTGACCAAACCGGACAGCGGACAGCACCGTTCGGCGACCATGCCACTGGTGGTCGTGATCGGCGCGGCCCTCGGCTCGACCCTGCTGTACGCGGGCGTCGGCTCGCTCGTCGGCGACTCCGCCGCCGCCCGGGTGGGCCTGGGCTGGCTGCTGTTCACCGCCACGCTCTACGACCTGCTGCTCGCCCCGTTCGCCGTACCCGTGGTGATGGCACTGGCCCGCCGTACCGAACACGACCCGCTGGCCACCGACGGGGCCGGCGGGCCGGGCGGCTCCGGCAAGGGCCGCAAGAGCGCCTACGGCTGGCTCGGCTCCGGCACCGGCCTCAAGGCGAGCCGCTCGATGCGCACCAGCCTCCCGTCCAAGCCGGCCCGCATCGGCGGCCAGCGCGGCGGACTGCTCGGCAGATCGGCCCGTGGCAAGACAGGACGCATGAAGGGGGTCAAACGACTGTGACCAACCTCCCGGAGACCGGCCGCAGCTCACGCGTCACGATCCGGCTGGTCGCCATCCAGATCCTCGTCTTCTCGCTGCTGCTGACCCTCGGCGGCCGGCTGTGGTACCTCCAGATCCGCAACGGCCGGGAGTACGCCGACGAGGCCCGCAACAACCACGTCCAGCAGGTCGTCGAGCCGGCCACCCGCGGCTCCATCCTCGACGCCCGCGGCATCCCGCTCGCCGACAACCAGACCCGTCTGGTCGTCTCCGCCAGCCGCACCGACCTGCTGAAGATGAAGGACGACGGCAAGGCCGTGCTCGGCCGCCTCGCCAAGGTCCTGGGCATGTCGGAGCAGGAGATCCGCAACAAGGTCCGGCTGTGCGACGCCAAGACGCCGCAGCCCTGCTGGAACGGCTCGCCCTTCCAGCCCATCCCGATCACCGACGAGGCCACCACCCAGCAGGCACTCCAGATCCGCGAGCGCTCCGAGGACTTCCCCGGCATCTCCGCCGAGCCCACCGCCGTACGCCGCTACGCCGCGCCCGGCAAGGCCCAGACCGCCCAGGTCCTCGGCTACCTCTCGCCGGTCACCGACGAGGAGATCCAAAAGGCCAAGAACACCCGCTCGCCGCTGCTGCGCTCGGACCAGATCGGCCGCTCCGGGCTGGAGCGCACCTACGACAGCCAGCTGCGCGGCAAGGCCGGGGTGACGCGGTACGAGGTCGACAACCTCGGCCGGGTCATCGGCAAGGCCAAGAGCGACAAGGCGATCCCCGGCTCCAACGTCGTCACGAGCATAGACGCCCGCGTCCAGGCCATAGCGGAACAGGAACTGGAGCAGGCGATGAAGGACGCCCGTAAGGAGCACGACAAGAACACCGGCACCAACTACAAGGCCGACGCGGGTGCCGTGGTCGTGATGGAGAACAAGACCGGCCGGATCGTCTCCATGGCCTCCAACCCCTCCTACGACCCCAACGCCTGGGTCGGCGGCATCTCCGGCAAGGACTACGCCAAGCTGACCGGCAAGGACTCCAACTACCCGCTGCTCAACCGGGCCATCCAGGGCCAGTCGGCGCCCGGCTCGATCTTCAAGGTCATCTCCACCTCGGCCGCGGTCGCCGCCGGGTACGACTTCGACGGCACCTACCCCTGCACCGCCTCGTTCAGCATCGGCGGCCAGGTCTTCAAGAACTTCGAGTCCAAGGGCTACGGGCCGATCAACCTCGGCCGCGCGCTGGAGGTCTCCTGCGACACCGTCTTCTACGGCCTGGCCTACCAGCAGTGGCAGAAGGACGGCGGCAACAAGCCGAAGAACCCGAAGGACTGGTTCTACAAGACGGCCCACCAGTTCGGCCTCGGCAAGGAGACCGGCATCGACCTGCCCAACGAGGTCACCGGCCGGGTCCCGGACCGCGAGTGGAAGAAGCGGTACTGGGAGGCCAACAAGGACAGCTGGTGCAAGCAGGGCAAGTCCGGCGACGACTATGTCTCGAAGATCGCCCGGGAGAACTGCGAGTCCGGCATGAAGATGCGCGCCGGTGACTCGGTGAACTACTCCATCGGGCAGGGCGACACCCAGGTCACCCCGATACAGATGGCGACGATCTACGCCGCCATCGCCAACGGCGGCACGCTGTACAACCCGACCGTGGGCAAGGCGATCGTCAGCCCCGACGGCAAGCGCATCGAGAACATCGCGCCCAAGTCGCACGGGAAGCTGCCGGTCACCGAGAAGACCCTGTCGCAGATCGACGGCGCGCTGGCCGGCGTCGCCACCCGCGGCACCGCCGCCTGGCGCTTCCAGGGCTGGCCGCAGGACAAGATCCCGATGCACGCCAAGACGGGTACGGCCGAGGTCTACGGCAAGCAGACGACGGGCTGGTTCGCCACGTACACCAAGGACTACACGATCGTCATGACCATCTCCCAGGGCGGCACCGGCTCGGGCTCCGCCGGCCCCGCCGTGCGCAAGATCTACAACGCGCTGTACGGGGTGGACGACAAGGGCAAGATCGACGAGTCGAAGGCGCTGCTGCCCAGGCCGCAGACCGGACTGCCCAAGATCCTCGGCGACGGCACGATCCAGGCCCAGCCCATCAAGCCCGTCACCGCCCCCCAGCAGCCCGCCGCGGCCGGAAGGCGGGGCCAGTGACCAGCTCGCACACGGCGAACGGCTTCACCGTCCGCCGCTACAGCCCCGACCGCGGCGCCTGGGGCAAACTGACGGCGCGCGACTCGGTCGTGCGCCGGCTGGACTGGGTCATGCTGCTGTGCAGCCTGGCCCTGTCCCTGATCGGCGCGGTGCTGGTGTTCTCCGCGACCCGCAACCGCACCGAACTCACCCACGGCGACGAGTACGGCTACCTCCTGCGCCACCTGCTGAACACCGGCATCGGACTGGCCCTGGCGGCCGGCGCGATCTGGCTCGGGCACCGCACGCTGCGCGGCGCGGTGCCGATCCTCTACGGCCTCTCGCTGGTGCTGTCGCTGCTCGTCCTCACCCCCTTGGGCGCCACGATCAACGGCTCCCGCTCCTGGCTGGCCATCCCCGGCGGCCTCTCCCTCCAGCCCGCCGAGTTCGCCAAGATCACGATCACGCTGGGGATGGCGGTGATCCTCGCGGGCCGGGTCGACGCGGGCGACCGCCCGCACCCCGACCACCGCACCGTCGTCCAGGCCCTGGGCCTGGCCGCCGTCCCGGTCGCCATCATCATGCTGATGCCGGACCTCGGGTCGGTCATGGTCCTCGGCGCGATCATCCTGGGCGTCCTGCTCGCCTCCGGCGCCTCCAACCGGTGGATCCTGGGGCTGCTGGGCGCCGGTGTCATCGGGTGTGTGGCCATCTGGCAGCTGGGCCTGCTGGACGACTACCAGATCGCCCGGTTCGCCGCCTTCGCCAACCCGAGCCTGGACCCGGCGGGCGTCGGCTACAACACCAACCAGGCGCGCATCGCCATCGGCGGCGGCGGGCTGACCGGCTCCGGCCTCTTCCACGGCAGCCAGACCACCGGTCAGTTCGTGCCCGAGCAGCAGACCGACTTCATCTTCACCGTCGCCGGCGAGGAACTGGGCTTCCTCGGCGCGGGCCTGATCATCGTGCTGCTGGGCGTCGTCCTGTGGCGTGCCTGCCGCATCGCCCGCGAGGCCAGTGAGCTGTACAGCACGATCGTGGCGGCGGGCTTCATCGCCTGGTTCGCGTTCCAGTCGTTCGAGAACATCGGCATGACGCTGGGCATCATGCCCGTCACCGGCCTGCCGCTGCCGTTCGTCTCGTACGGCGGCACGTCCATGTTCGCGGTCTGGATCGCCATAGGGCTGCTGCAGTCGATTCACGTACAGCGGCCGGTGACCGCCTGACGGGGGGTACGCCCCCGGGCCGTTGGGGCGTACGTCAGCGGCCGGACGCGGCGCTGTAGGAGCTGTACGCGACGAGGACGGCGAGCACGGAGGCGCTGGTCACGGTGGCGAGCAGTACCCACAGGGCGATACGGGCCTTCCGTGGCCGATTGCGGGCCTGGCGCGGGGAGCGCGCGTACTCCGGCATGCGGAGCGCCGGCGGCTCGGAGCTCATCGCGATGTCGGCCAGCAAGCGGCGGCAGGCGGCGGCCAGTTCGCCCGTGCCGCTGTCCAGCCGCATGACGGTCTCCGCCCGCGCGGGCGCGCTCGTACCGCCGTCCAGGATGCGGCCCGCCCGTATGAGCACCTCCCCACGGGTGCCGGTGACGGACAGGCTGATCCACCGCTCGACGTGCTCGCCGCGTATGACCACACCGCCCGTGCGGTCGCGGTAGACCGTGTGCCGCTGCCACAGAACGGCCGCCAACTGCCGTGCGGTGTCCGCCAGATGCGCGAGCATCGTCCCCCCCTGCCGGATGTGCGCCAACCGAGGAAGGAACTGTACCGGGAGGCAGTGACAACGAAGGACCGGGGCTGATGATCACCGCACCGAGCGGGCCGGGGAGCGCCCGCCCCGGTGGCTCGGGACGGGCGCTCCGGTCGGGTCACGGTGACTGCTGCAGCCGCAGCAGCGAAGCCACCAGCTGGTCAACCTCCTCGGGGGTGTTGTAGAGGGCCAGGGAGGCGCGTACGGCGCTGTCCAGGCCGTAGTGGGCCAGGGCGGGCTGGGCGCAGTGGTGGCCGGAGCGGACCGCGATGCCCTCCAGGTCCAGGGACTGCGCCACGGCCGTCGGGTCGTGGCCCGCGAGCGTGAACGCCAGCACCGCGATACGGTCCGGGGCGTCCCCCAGGACTTCGAGGCCGGGCACCATGGCCAGCGCCTGCCGCGCGTACGCCAGCAGGTCGGCCTCGTACTTGGCGATGGCCTCATGGTCGAAGGACGACAGCCAGTCGAGGGCGGCGAGCAGCCCGACCACGCCGGAGATATGGCCCGTACCGGCCTCGAAGCGGTGCGGCGCGGGCGCGAACGTCGTCCGGTCGAAGGACACGGACTCGATCATGTTCCCGCCGCCCTGCCACGGCACCATGGACGCGAGCAGCTCGGGCTTGGCATACAGCGCGCCGATGCCCGTGGGCGCGAACAGCTTGTGGCCGGAGAAGGCGTAGAAGTCGGCGTCCATGGCCTGTACGTCGACCGGGAAATGGGCCACCGCCTGCGCGCCGTCCACCAGCACCTTGGCGCCGTACCGGTGGGCCAGCGCCGTCATCTCCGCCACCGGGGGAACGGTCCCCAGCACATTGGAGGCGTGGCTGACGGCCACCAGCCGGGTACGTGAGGACAGCAGGTCGGCGTAGGCGAACTGGTCGATCTGCCCGTCCGGCAGCAGCGGCACCGGCACCACCCGGGCATGCGTCTCGGCGGCCAGCTGCTGCCACGGAACGATGTCGGAGTGGTGCTCCAGCACGGGGACGAGGATGTCGTCACCCGGGCCGATGTTGGCCCGGCCCCAGGTCTCGGCGACCAGGTTGATCGCCTCGGTGGTGCCGCGGACGAAGACGATCTCCTCGGGGGACGGGGCGCCCAGGAAGTCCGCGACGGCGGCCCGGCCCGCCTCGTACAGGGCGGTGGCGTCGCGGGCCATGGTGTGGGCACCGCGGTGGATGTTGGAGTTGGCCGAACCGTAGAAGGCCGCCACCGCCTCGATCACCTGGCGCGGCTTCTGGGTGGTGGCCCCGTTGTCGAGCCACACGAGCGGCCGGCCGTTGACCAGCCGGTGCAGGATCGGGAAGTCCCGCCGCGCCATCTCAGGGGAGAAGGCGCCGCGTTGGGCTCCGGGGAGGTGTTGGGTGGTTGTGGGGTTGGCGGTGGGGACGGCCGCGGCGGGGGTCTGGAGTGGGCTGGACGGGGTGCCCGGGACCGTCTCCATACCCGGGACCGTCTCCACGCCTGGGCCCGTCCCCATGCTCGGGGCTGCCTCCAAGCCCGGGACCGCCTGCATGCCCGGGACCGTTCCCACGCCCGGTACGGCGCTCGTATCCGTCAGCGCGCTCGTGCCCGGGACGGGGCTCATGCCCGGCACCGCGCCCGCGTCCGGCACCGCACTCGTACCCGGCACCGCACTCGTACCCGTCGCCGCGCTCGGGGCCGGCTGCATGCCCGGCAGGCCCGCCATGGCGGCGGCCGGGACGACGGTCGCCCCCGCGCCCGGAGCCGCGCCTGTGCCGGGGGCCGGTGCCGTGCTCGTGGCCGTGTCCGTACGGACGGCCGTGTTCGTGCCGGTGGCAGGGGCCGCTGCCGCATCCGCCGCGCCGGTCTTCGCCTCCTTGCCCAGGAGCGCGCTCAGCGGTGCCGCGAGCCCCGTGAACTCAGGAGTAGTCATGGTACTTGGACACCTCGACGTTCTGGAGGACGGCGAGGGCGTCCTCCACCAGGACGGCCGTGTTGAAGTACGCCGTGACCAGGTACGAGGTGATCGCCTTCTGGTCGACGCCCATGTTCCGTACGGACAGGCCCGGTTCCACCTCGTCCGGTACGGAGGCCGGGCGCAGGCCCACCACGCCCTGCTCCGCCTCGCCCACCCGCATCAGCAGGATCTCGGTCGTGCCCGCGCCGTTGATGTTCACCTTGTCGGACGGCAGCAGCGGCACGCCGCGCCAGGTCAGCAGCGGACTGCCGAACCGCGTGTCGGTCACCGGGGGCACACCCCGGCGGGTACATTCCCGGCCGAACGCGGCGATCGCCCGCGGGTGCGCGACGAAGTACCCGGGCTGCTTCCACACCTTGGCCAGCATCTCGTCCAGGTCGTCCGGCGTCGGGGCGCCGGTGCGCGGCTGCACCCGCATGCCCGGCGCGACCTGGTTGAACAGCCCGAAGTCCGGGTGGTTGAGCATCATCGACTCCTGGCGCTCGCGCAGCGCGTGCACGGTCAGGTTGCTCTGCGCCCGGGTCTGGTCGATCGGCTGGTTGTACAGGTCGGCGACGCGGGTGTGCACGCGCAGCACGGTCTGCGCGAGGCTCATGTGGTACTCGCGCGGCGTGTCCTCGTACTCCACGTACGTGCCCGGCAGGTCCGGTTCGCCGACGTGCCCGGCGGCCAGGTCGACCGGCGCCTCGGCGCCCGGCGTCGGCATCTCGCCGGCGCAGTAGGACTCCAGCGTGGTGCGCAGCGACTCGTCGCGGTCGGCCAGTTCCGCCAGCTTGGCGCGGCTGATGCACAGCGCGACACCGGGGGTCAGCGCGCGCACCTGGTACGGCTGCGACTCGCCCTTGGCCCAGGCCTCCAGGTCGAAGAACTGGCCGTCACCGACGACCTCCAGTAACGCGTCCTCGCCGTACCGCCCGGTCACCCGCTTCTCGGCGCGGCCGCGCACGAGCACCCACAGGCGGTCGGCGTTCTCGCCCTCGGAGCACAGCGTCTGCCCGGCGTCGAAGGTGATCTCGTCGCACGTCTCGGCCAGTTCGCGCAGCTGCCCCTCGTCGGCCTGCCGCAGGAACGGCAGCTCCCGCAGGTCCTCGGGGACGATGCGGTGGCGGTCGCCCTCGGAGAAGGTGCTGATCCGGTCGTCGCCCAGGATGAAGGTACGGCGGCGGTTGACGCGGTAGACGCCGGACTCGACGTCCACCCACGGCAGGGCGCGCAGCAGGTAGCGCGGGGTGATGCCGCGCATCTGCGGCGTGGTCTTGGTGGTGGTGGCGAGCTGCCGTGCCGCATCGGGACCGAGGCTCAAACGGCCATTTGTGGTCATCACGACCTCCTCGTGAAAGGGCGCGCGGGCAGGCGGCGGCTCTCGTGGCCGCCGCGGTCCGCACGGTATGGAGGGGACCGATCGTCCGAGCGGCAACTGCCGACGGCAAGACGGCGTATTTCCGCAACCGGCCGGAAAGGAGCTATCCGGCATTCGCAGGTGTTCGTGCAGAGATGAACTGTTTTTGCCGCGTGTGCCGTGTGGCCAGCCCGGAATCCGTCCGCCGGGCCGGACGGCGCCGCACGAACGTCCGATCGGGGACTGCCTCGGCGCCCCACACGCGGCTAGATTCGATCCATGGCGGACACCGTGCGGGAAATCGAGCGGAAGTACGAAGCCGACGGCAGCACCGAACTGCCCGACCTGACCGGCGTCGCCGGGGTCGCGGCCCTCGCGGACCAGGGCACCGTCGTCCTGTCCGCCACCTACTACGACACCCCTGACCAGCGGCTCGCGGCCGACGGCATCACACTGCGGCGGCGCACCGGCGGCGGCGACGCGGGCTGGCACCTCAAGCTCCCGGTGGCCCCCGGCGTACGGGACGAGGTGCGGATGCCGCTGGCCGAGCGGCTGCCGCGCAAGCTCGCCGCCCTCGTACGCTCACGGGTGCGCGGCGCGCCCCTGACACCGGTCGCGCACCTGCGGACCCGGCGCACGCTGTGGGTGCTGGAGACCGCGGGCGGCGAACCGCTCGCGGAGGTCGCGGTGGACGACGTGGTGGCGCACCGCCTGGGCGACGGGGCGGTTCCGTACGGGACGGGCGAGGCGACGTGCGCAGCGGATGTGGCGTACGAGATCCACGGCGATGCGGGTGATGTGGCCCATGCGAACGGGGCGGCGGAGGCGGAGCGGCGGCCGGCGCAGCCGGACCGGGTGACCACCGGGGTCCGCTGGCGCGAGATCGAGGTGGAGCTGGTGGGCGACGGCGACGCCGGGCTCCTGGACGCGGTGGACGAGATCTTCGCGGCCGCGGGAATCCGCCCGGCCGGTTCGGCGTCCAAGCTGGCCCGCGCGCTGGCCGAGACGGCGGACGCCGGTCGGGCGACGGACACCAAGACGATCAAGAAGACCGGCGGGACCGCCAAGAAGCCCACCAAGACCAAGGCCACGACCACCGAACAACAACCCAAGAAGCCCAAGGCACCCGAGCAATCCAAGAACGCCAAGAAATCCAAGTCCGCACCCCCGACCCCCCGCACCGCCGGCGACGCCGTCCTCGCGTACGTCCGCGAGCAGGTACGCACCCTCGTCGAACTGGACCCCGCCGTCCGCCGCGACCTGCCCGACTCGGTGCACCAGATGCGCGTCGCCACCCGCCGCCTGCGCAGCGCCTTCCGCTCGTACGGCACGGTGCTGGACCGCTCCGTGACCGACCCGATCGGTGACGAACTCAAGTGGCTGGCAGGGGAGTTGGGTGTTGACCGGGACCGCGAGGTGCTGGCGGCGCGGCTGCGCGCCGGGCTGGCGGACCTGCCGCGCGAGCTGCGGCTCGGACCGGTGGCCGCACGGCTGCGCCTGTGGTCGCAGCGCCGCCGCCTCGGCTCGCGGCAGACACTGCTCGCGGTCCTGGACGGCGCGCGGCACCTGGCGCTGCTGGAGAGCCTGCACGCGCTCCTCGCGGACCCGCCGCTGCGCCCGGCCGCGGCCCGTCCGCCGGCGCGCCCCATGGGCAAGGCCGTGCTCAAGGACTACCGGCGGCTCGCCGGGCGCGTGGAGGCCGCGCTGGCGGCGCCGGCCGGGCCGGAGCGCGACGAGGCGCTGCACAGCGCCCGCAAGGCGGCCAAGCGCGTGCGGTACGCGGCGGAGGCGGCCGGGCCGGCGCTGGGCGGCCCGGCGAAGAAGTTCGCCAAGCGCATGAAGCGGGTGCAGCAGTTGCTCGGCGACCACCAGGACAGCGTGCTGGCCCGTGAGGCGCTGCGCGATCTCGCCGTACAGGCGCACGGCGCGGGCGAGGGCGGCTTCAGCTTCGGGCTGCTGTACGGACGGGAGGAAGCGGCGGCGGCCGCCCGGGAGCGCGAGCTGCCCGAGGTGTGGCGCAAGGCATCGAGGCCGGGGCTGCGCAGGAAGCTGGGCGGGTGACGGGGCGGACGGGGTGACCGGTTGCGGCGCGGGCGACGCGGCCCCGGCCGCCCGCCCGTGACCCACCGCAGCCATGCGATAACCGCCCGCCCATCATCGATGCCTCCCGGATGCGGCCCGTCAACGGCACCCCGTTCCCGGGGTACGCTGGATGGTCACCCCTGCCAGCTCATGAAAGACGCCGCGATGCCTGTCGAGACGGTCTTCCCGCGCCTGGAAGCGCTTCTCCCGCATGTCCAGAAGCCCATCCAGTACGTCGGTGGCGAGCTCAACTCCACCGTCAAAGACTGGGATGCCTGCGATGTGCGCTGGGCGCTGATGTACCCGGACGCCTACGAGGTCGGGCTGCCCAACCAGGGCGTCATGATCCTTTACGAGGTCCTCAACGAGCGCGAGGGCATCCTGGCCGAGCGCACCTACAGCGTGTGGCCGGACCTCGAAGCGCTGATGCGCGAGCACGACGTGCCGCAGTTCACCGTCGACGCGCACCGCCCGGTGAGCGCCTTCGACGTGCTCGGCGTCTCCTTCTCCACCGAGCTGGGCTACACCAACCTGCTCACCGCCCTGGACCTCTCGGGCATCCCGATCGAGGCCAAGGACCGTACGGAGGAGCACCCGCTGATCCTCGCGGGCGGCCACGCGGCGTTCAACCCGGAGCCGATCGCCGACTTCCTGGACTGCGCGGTCGTCGGCGACGGCGAGCAGGCCGTCCTGGAGATCAGCGACATCATCCGCGCCTGGAAGGCCGAGGGTCGTCCGGGCGGGCGCGACGAGCTGCTGTTCCGCCTCGCGAAGACCGGCAGCGTGTACGTCCCCAAGTTCTACGACGTGGAGTACCTGCCCGACGGGCGCATCTCGCGCGTCGTGCCCAACCGCTCCGGCGTCCCGTGGCGGGTGTCCAAGCACACCGTCATGGACCTGGACGAGTGGCCCTACCCCAAGCAGCCCCTCGTCCCCCTGGCCGAGACCGTCCACGAACGGATGTCGGTCGAGATCTTCCGTGGCTGCACCCGCGGCTGCCGTTTCTGCCAGGCCGGCATGATCACGCGCCCCGTGCGGGAGCGAAGCATCACCGGCATCGGCGAGATGGTGGACAAGGGCCTCAAGGCCACGGGATTCGAGGAGGTCGGCCTGCTGTCGCTGTCCTCCGCGGACCACACCGAGATCGGCGACATCGCCAAGGGCCTCGCCGACCGGTACGAGGAAGACAAGATCGGTCTGTCGCTGCCGTCGACCCGCGTCGACGCCTTCAACGTCGATCTTGCCAATGAGCTGACGCGCAACGGCCGACGCTCGGGACTGACCTTCGCGCCCGAGGGCGGCAGTGAGCGGATGCGCAAGGTCATCAACAAGATGGTCTCCGAAGAGGACCTGATCCGCACCGTCGCCACCGCCTACGGCAACGGCTGGCGGCAGGTGAAGCTGTACTTCATGTGCGGCCTGCCCACCGAGACCGACGAGGACGTCCTCCAGATCGGCGACATGGCGGTCAACGTCATCGCCAAGGGCCGCGAGGTCGCCAAGTCCAACGACATCCGCTGCACCGTCTCCATCGGCGGCTTCGTGCCCAAGCCGCACACGCCGTTCCAGTGGGCGCCGCAGCTGTCCGCCGAGGAGACCGACGCCCGCCTGGAGAAGCTGCGCGACAAGATCCGCGGCGACAAGAAGTACGGCCGCTCCATCGGCTTCCGCTACCACGACGGCAAGCCCGGCATCGTCGAGGGCCTGCTCTCCCGCGGCGACCGCCGCGTCGGCGCCGTCATCCGCGCCGTCTACGAGGACGGTGGCCGCTTCGACGGCTGGCGCGAACACTTCTCGTACGACCGCTGGATGAAGGCCGCCGAGGAGACGCTGCCCGAGTACGGCGTCGACGTCGCCTGGTACACCACCCGCGAACGCACCTACGAGGAGGTCCTCCCCTGGGACCACCTCGACTCCGGCCTGGACAAGGACTGGCTCTGGGAAGACTGGCAGGACGCCCTCGACGAGACCGAGGTCGAGGACTGCCGGTGGACGCCTTGCTTCGATTGCGGGGTGTGTCCGCAGATGGACACCGAGATCCAGATCGGCCCGACCGGCAAGAAACTGCTGCCGCTGACCGTCGTCAAGTAAGCGTTCCAGGTACGTGCCCCGGCCCGGCCCCGCGTGATGCGGGAGCCGGGCCGCGGCATGTACGCGACAGTGCCCATATCGGGTGCGAGGGGGAGAAAGTCATATGGAGCCCACGAGTGGGCCGTCGCTGTCCAAGGAGCATGAAGAGGGCCGGGTGCCCGTACGGGAGCGGGTGCCCGCGCCCTACCAGCCGGGGGAGGGGTGTCTGATCCGGCTGGTTCGGGTGCCGGTTCGGGTTGTGGTGCTGGTGTTTGTGGTGCCGGTGCGGTTGGTGTGGGATCTGGTGGTTGCTGGTGCGCGGGGGATTGAGCGGGGGGTGCTTCGGCCTGTTGGGCGTGGGCTTGCCTGGGTGGGGCGGGTTCTGGTCGTTGCGCCGCTGATCTGGGTGTATCGGTGGATTCTTACTCCGGTGGGGCATGGCATTGCCTGGACTTTGCGGGCCTTCGGGGTGGTGCTGGGCTGGGTGGGGAAAGCGTTCTTCTACTGGCCGTGGGTCGGGTTGTGGCGGTATGTGCTGGTGCCGGTCGGCACGGCCGTCGGTGTGGCCGTGGCCTGGCTGGCGCATCACCTGATCGTGGTGCCGGCGCTCTGGATCCACCGCCGGGTGCTGACGCCGGTCGGTCACGCCGTCCTGTGGGTGTTCCGGGGGCTGGGCGCGGGCTTCGCCTGGCTCGGTCTTCATCTGGTCGTGCTTCCCGCCCGGTGGTGCTACCGGCGCGTACTGACGCCGGTCGGGCACGGCATCGCCTGGGTGGTCCGCGGCATCGGTGCCGCCGTCGCCGCACTCGTACGGTGGACGGTCGTCGTGCCGGCCGTCGCGGTGTGGCGGTACGTCCTGGCCCCGGCCGGCCGGGCGATCGGGACGGCCGTCACCGGGGTGGCGCGCGAGACCGGCGCCGCCTTCGGGCATGCCTGGCGGGTGGCCGGGTACGTCTCCCGGGCTGTCGGCCGGTTCGTCGGCACACTCCTGCGGTGGGTCTTCGTCGAGCCGTTCCGGTGGGTCTACCGCGCCGTCCTCACCCCGGTCGGCCACGCCGTACGGGACGTGCTGTGGCGCCCGGTGCGCAACGCCGTACGCGAGGCGGGCCGGTCCGTACGCCGTGCGCTGGGCGCCGCGCGGGAGTCCGTACGCCGGACCCGCGCCGAGATCCGGCGGGCCGTGTTCGGGGGTTCCGGGGCGCCGGAGCGGCCGGAGCCGGGCGTGGTGCCCGAGCCCCGGCGGGAACAGTCGGTACCGACGGCACGTACTCTAGGTAAGACGTCCGGGCGCGACGTGTCCCCGCCCACGCGGGGGCCCGGACTGGGCGACGCTGGGTAGGCGTCATCCGGGACCGTCCCCGCCCCACGCGGGGGTGACGTCCAGTAGCGCCCTCACACCAAGGAGAAGTAACACTGGGCAAGCGACAGCCCGAAGGCCCGCCGCCCGCACCGGCGGTGCAGCGCATCCGACTGCGCTACACCAAGCGCGGCCGCCTCCGGTTCACCAGCCACCGCGACTTCCAGCGCGCTTTCGAGCGGGCGCTGCGCCGCGCCGAGGTCCCCATGGCGTATTCGGCGGGCTTCACCCCGCACCCCAAGGTGTCGTACGCCAACGCCGCGCCGACCGGTACCGGCAGCGAGGCCGAGTACCTGGAGATCCAGCTCGCCGAGCGCCGCGACCCGGACATGCTCCGCACCCTGCTGGACGAGTCGCTGCCGGCGGGCCTGGACATCACCGACGCGGTCGAGGCCCGTACGTCCGGGCTTGCCGACCGGCTCCAGGCGTCGGTGTGGGAGCTGCGCCTGGACGGCGTCGCTCCCGCCGACGCGGCACACGCCGTCGAAACCTTCCTCGCCGCCGAGGAAGTGCAGGTCGAACGCCGTACGAAGAACGGCATCCGGACCTTCGACGCGCGGGCCGCGGTGGCCCGCCTCGAAGCCGCGGCGCCCGAGGGCGATAGGCCGGGTGGCGATGCCTGTGCGATACTGCGGCTGGTTGTTCGGCATGCGACACCTGCCGTACGACCCGACGACGTCCTGTCCGGCCTCCGAGCTACGGCCGACCTGGCGCCGCCGGTCCCCGCTGCGGTGACCAGGCTGGCGCAGGGGCTGCTCGATGAGGAGACCGGCGCGGTGACCGACCCGCTCGCGCCCGACCGCGACGCTGCCGAGGCCGACACAACGACGGCCGCCGGCTGAGTGCCGCGAGGCGCCGGACGGTCCGGTAGCAGGACCGCCGTCGTCGCGTCGCCGATCAACCAGGGAGCCACCCCGGTCCGGCAGACGCACTGACCAGCAGACTTTCGCCGGTCCCGCCAGACGGGCCCGGCGAGCGAGACGACAGCTCCCGTGCGGCGCCCGCGCCCCGGAGGGCGGCACCGCGCACATCACGCGGGCCGCGTCCGGAACCAGGCGCGGCGCCCGGGAGCGTGACGGGAGAACCGCCCGCATGCTCGAACCCATTGAGCCCAACGAATCCAGCGGCCCTGCGGAACAGCTTTCCGAGGGCAGCACCCCCAGCGACACGCTGCCGCCGCGCCGCCGGCGCCGCGCCGCCTCCCGGCCGGCCGGTCCGCCCACGGCGGCGAGCACGCCGGCCGAGGCCCCGGTGACCGCCGACAGCGGCGCCGCCGCCACGCCCGCGAGCGCCGCGCAGGACGATACGGGCGCCGCCACCGCGGTGGTCTCCGGCGACGACGCCAAGCCCGCCCGTACGCGCCGCCGTGCGACCCGTAAGGCCACCGCCCCCGCGGGCTCCCCGCAGGCCGGCGAGGTCGCGGAGAGCGCGCCCGAGGCCCCGGCCGCGCAGCCGGAGCAGCCCGCCGCCGAGGACGAGGCGCCGCGCGCCCGGCCCCGCCGCCGTGCCACCCGCCGCGCCTCCGCGCCGGCCGGTCCGCCCGCGGCCGAGGCCGCTAAGACCGCCGCCGCGCCGCAGGCCGCCGAGGACACCGCGCCCGCCGCCGAGGACACCGTCCCCGCCGACGAGGCTCCGGCCGCCGCGCCCGCCGAGGAGACCAAGCCCGCCCGTACGCGTCGCCGCGCGACCCGTAAGGCCACCGCCCCGGCCGGTCCGCCGCAGGGCGCCACGGAGCCGCAGAGCGCCGAGCCCGCGAGCACGGACGCCGCGGCGCAGGCCGAGGACGAGGAAGAGGCCGAGGAGACCGCCGAGGCCGCTGAGACCGCCGCCGCGCCCGCCGAGGACACCAAGCCCGCCCGTACGCGCCGCCGCGCGACCCGTAAGGCCACCGCCCCCTCGGGCTCCCCGCAGGCCGCCGACGCCGTGGAAAGCGCCCCGGCCGCCGAGTCTGCCGAGGCGGAGACCCCGGCAGCCGAGCAGGCCACCGAGGCGCCCCGCCGCCGTTCGCGCCGCCGCGCGGAGCGCGCTTCCGAGGCTCCGGCCGCGAAGCAGGAGCAGCCCGCCGCGGAGTCGCGCGCCGAGGCCGAGGCCGCGCCCGAGGAGCCCGTACGCGGCAGCCGCCGCCGCGAGCGGCGCGCGCCGACGGTCGTGTTCCAGGCGCCGGTCTTCACCGAGCCGATGTTCCAGACCCCGGAGACCGCCGCGGCCGCCGCCGCAGCCGCCGCCGAGCAGGCCGAGCCCGCCGCCGAGGAGGAGGAGCAGCCCGCGACCGGCAACCGCCGCCGTCGCCGCCGGGGCGCTGCCGCCGAGGCCGAGCAGCAGGTCGTCCAGCAGGCGCCCGCCCGGGACGCCCAGTACGTCGACGAGGCCGAGGACGAGGCCGACGACGACTCCGACGACGAGCAGGCCGAGGCCGCGCAGGGCGACGACGAGTCGGGCGACCGCCCCTCCCGCCGTCGTCGTCGCGGTGGCCGCCGCCGTCGCCGTGGCGAGGCCGCCGACGGCACCGACGAGCAGACCGGCGAGGGCCGCCAGGCCGACGCCGGGCAGCAGGCCGCGGAGGAGGAGCCGGCCGAGCAGGCCGAGCCCGCCGCCGAGGAGGACGAGCAGCCGGGCGCCGGTTCCGCCAGCAGCCGTCGGCGCCGTCGCCGCCGCCGTCGCAGCGGTGACCTCGGCGACGGGGACGCCGCCCACCAGGGCGACGACCCGGAGCGTACGGTCGTCAAGGTCCGCGAGCCGCGCAAGAAGGACGAGCCGTCCGACGAGGTCCAGTCCATCAAGGGCTCGACGCGTCTGGAGGCCAAGAAGCAGCGCCGCCGCGAGGGCCGCGAGCAGGGCCGCCGCCGGGTGCCGATCATCACCGAGGCGGAGTTCCTGGCGCGCCGCGAGGCCGTCGAGCGCGTCATGGTCGTCCGCCAGAGCGGCGAGCGCACCCAGATCGGCGTCCTTGAGGACAACGTGCTCGTCGAGCACTACGTCAACAAGGAGCAGGCGACCTCGTACGTAGGCAACGTCTACCTCGGCAAGGTGCAGAACGTCCTCCCGTCGATGGAGGCCGCCTTCGTCGACATCGGCAAGGGCCGCAACGCCGTGCTGTACGCGGGCGAGGTCAACTTCGAGGCGCTCGGCATGGCCAACGGGCCGCGCCGCATCGAGACCGCGCTGAAGTCCGGCCAGTCCGTGCTGGTGCAGGTCACCAAGGACCCGATCGGCCACAAGGGCGCCCGGCTGACCAGCCAGGTCTCGCTGCCCGGCCGCTACCTGGTCTACGTGCCCGAGGGCTCGATGACCGGTATCAGCCGCAAGCTGCCGGACACCGAGCGGGCGCGTCTGAAGCAGATCCTGAAGAAGATCGTTCCCGAGGACGCGGGCGTCATCGTCCGTACCGCCGCGGAGGGCGCCAGCGAGGACGAGCTGCGCCGCGACGTGGAGCGCCTCCAGGCGCAGTGGGAGGACATCCAGAAGAAGGCCAAGGCGGGCTCCACCAGCTCGCCGAGCCTGCTGTACGGCGAGCCCGACATGACCGTCCGGGTCGTCCGCGACATCTTCAACGAGGACTTCTCCAAGGTCATCGTCAGCGGTGACGAGGCGTGGCAGACCATCCACGGCTATGTCTCGCACGTCGCCCCCGACCTGGTCGACCGCCTCCAGAAGTGGACCTCGGACGTCGACGTCTTCGCGACGTACCGCATCGACGAGCAGCTGATGAAGGCGCTGGACCGCAAGGTCTGGCTGCCCTCCGGCGGCTCGCTGGTGATCGACAAGACCGAGGCCATGGTCGTCATCGACGTGAACACCGGAAAGTTCACCGGCCAGGGCGGCAACCTCGAAGAGACCGTGACCAGGAACAACCTGGAGGCGGCCGAGGAGATCGTGCGCCAGCTGCGGCTGCGCGACCTGGGCGGCATCGTCGTCATCGACTTCATCGACATGGTCCTGGAGTCCAACCGGGACCTGGTGCTGCGGCGGATGCTGGAGTGCCTGGGCCGCGACCGTACGAAGCACCAGGTCGCCGAGGTCACCTCGCTGGGCCTGGTCCAGATGACCCGCAAGCGGGTCGGCCAGGGCCTGCTGGAGTCCTTCTCCGAGCCGTGCGTGCACTGCAACGGCCGCGGCGTCATCGTCCACATGGACCAGCCGTCCTCGGCCGGTGGCGGCGGTGGCGGCAAGCGCAAGAAGAAGGGCAAGTCGGGCGGGTCCGGCCAGGACCACCAGCACCACGACCACCAGCACCAGGACGAGCAGCCCGAGGCGGAGGCCGCACGGGCCGACGAGCACCCGGAGCTGGAGCCGGTCGCGGTGACCGAGGCGGAGCTGCGGCCCGCGGTGGACGGCACCGACGAGTGGTTCGGCAGCCCGGCCGAGGCCGAGGCGGCAGCCGGTGTACGCGGCCGGGGCCGCCGTCGCGCGAGCCGCAAGGCGACCGCTCCGGCGGGCGCGCCCAAGGCGTCCGAGGCCGCCGCGATCGTGCTGGAGACCGCGCCGGCCCCGGCCCCCGAGCCGGAGCCCGTCGCGGAGGCGCCCGCCGCGGAGCCCGCGCCGGCCAGGCCGCGCCGCCGGGCCACCCGTAAGGCGTCCGCTCCGGCGGGCTCGCCGAAGGTCTCCGAGACCGTCGAGGACACCGCGCAGGCCGCCGAGGTGAGCACCCCGGTGGCGGAGCCCGCGTCCGAGCCGGTCGCGGAGCCGGAGGCCGAGCCGGCCGCCGACGGTGCCGTACGTACGGACGAGGCCGTGAGCCCGGACGCGGCGGCGCCCGCCGAGGAGGCCCCTGAGGAGGCCGCCGAGGAGGCGCCCGCCAAGAAGACCGCGGCGAAGAAGACGGCCGCCAAGAAGGCCACCGCCAAGAAGACGGCGGCCAAGAAGGCGACCACGGCCAAGAAGACGGCGGCGAAGAAGACCACCACCGCCAAGAAGGCCACGGCCAAGAAGGCGGCCACCAAGAAGACCGCCGCGAAGAAGACCACGACGAAGAAGGCGGCGGCCAAGAAGACCGCTGCCGCCGAGCAGGCCCCGGCCGCGTCGGTGTCGGCTTCGACGGAGGACTGATCAGGACCGTGCCCCGGGCCGTACGCGGCCCGGGGCCGGTTTGACCCCCCGGTCCAGGTTCCGTAACCTTGACCGTCGGCGTCTGTAGTACGCCAAACCTCTGAGCACACACCTCCCGGCTCGCCGGGGGAGGCCGCTCGTCCGATCCGGATTCCACGGGATCGTCACGAACCCGTGTGAGCGGCTGGCATCAGTGGGCCCGTATCGAGTGAGAGAGAGTTCCGCGTGTACGCCATCGTGCGCACCGGCGCCCGTCAGCAGAAGGTTGCTGTTGGCGACGTCATCGAAGTTGACCGCATGTCCGACAGCAAGGCGGGCGACACCGTCGAGCTCTCGACGCTGCTCGTCGTGGACGGCGAGTCGGTCACCAGCGACCCGTGGGTGCTGGCTGGCGTGAAGGTCCAGGCCGAGGTCGTGGACCACCACAAGGGCGACAAGATCCGCATCCAGAAGTACAAGAACAAGACCGGTTACAAGAAGCGGATCGGCCACCGCCAGCTGCACACCGCGCTGAAGATCACCGGCATCGACGCTCCGGCGAAGTAAGGGACTGAGGAGACATGGCACACAAGAAGGGCGCATCGTCCACTCGGAACGGTCGCGATTCCAATGCTCAGCGGCTCGGCGTGAAGCGCTTCGGCGGTCAGGCCGTCCTCGCCGGTGAGATCCTGGTCCGCCAGCGCGGCACCCACTTCCACCCGGGCACCGGCGTCGGCCGCGGCGGCGACGACACCCTGTTCGCCCTGGCCTCCGGTGCGGTGCAGTTCGGCACCCACCGTGGCCGCAAGGTCGTGAACATCGTCCCGATCGCCGAGTGACCCACCACTTCGGCATCGGGCGATAGCTCAGCAGCACCACTCCGAGGGCGGACCGCCTTACCCCGCAGCAGTGCGGGAAGGCCGGTCCGCCCTTGGCGTGTTAGTACAGAGACATTCCGTCGTACCTGGAGGCACGCACCATGACCACCTTCGTGGACCGCGTCGAGCTGCACGTCGCCGCGGGTAACGGAGGCCACGGCGTGGCCTCCGTGATGCGCGAGAAGTTCAAGCCGCTCGGCGGCCCCGACGGCGGCAACGGCGGCCGCGGCGGCGACGTGATCCTGGTCGTCGACCAGGACGTCACCACGCTCCTCGACTACCACCACCACCCGCACCGCAAGGCCACCAACGGCCAGCCGGGCGCCGGCGACCACCGCGCCGGCAAGAACGGCCAGGACCTGGTCCTGCCGGTCCCGGACGGCACCGTCGTCCTCGACCGCAAGGGCAATGTGCTCGCCGACATGGTCGGCCAGGGCACCACCTTCATCGCGGCCCAGGGCGGGCGCGGCGGCCTCGGCAACGCGGCCCTGGCCTCCGCCCGGCGCAAGGCCCCCGGCTTCGCGCTGCTCGGCGAGCCCGGCGACGCCCGCGACATCGTGCTGGAGCTCAAGACCGTCGCGGACGTCGCGCTGGTCGGCTACCCGAGCGCCGGCAAGTCCTCGCTGATCTCAGTGCTCTCGGCCGCCAAGCCGAAGATCGCCGACTACCCGTTCACCACCCTGGTGCCCAACCTCGGCGTGGTCACGGCCGGCTCCACCGTCTACACCATCGCGGACGTGCCCGGCCTGATCCCCGGCGCCAGCCAGGGCAAGGGCCTGGGCCTGGAGTTCCTGCGGCACGTCGAGCGCTGCGAGGTGCTGGTGCACGTGCTGGACACCGCCACCCTGGAGTCCGACCGCGACCCGGTCTCCGACCTGGACGTCATCGAGGCGGAGCTGGCGCAGTACGGCGGCCTGGACAACCGGCCGCGGGTGGTCGTCCTCAACAAGATCGACATCCCGGACGGGCAGGACCTCGCCGACATAATCCGCCCCGACCTGGAGGAGCGCGGCTACCGCGTCTTCGAGGTCTCGGCCGTCGCGCGCACCGGCCTCAAGGAGCTGTCGTACGCGCTCGCCGACATCGTCGCCAAGGCGCGCGCCGCCAAGCCCGTACAGGAAGCCACCCGTATCGTCATCCGCCCGAAGGCCGTGGACGACACGGGCTTCACGGTCACGCCGGAGGGCGAGGGCTTCTTCCGCGTACGGGGCGAGAAGCCCGAGCGCTGGGTCCGCCAGACCGACTTCAACAACGACGAGGCCGTCGGCTACCTCGCCGACCGCCTCAACCGCCTCGGCGTCGAGGACGAGCTGCGCAAGGTCGGCGCGCACGCCGGCGACGGCATTGCGATCGGCCCCGAGGACAACGCGGTCGTCTTCGACTGGGAGCCGATGATGGCGGCGGGCGCCGAGATGCTCGGCCGCCGCGGCGAGGACCACCGTATGGAGGCGCCCCGCCCGGCCGTGCAGCGCCGTCGCGACCGCGAGGCGGCGCGGGACGAGTCCGAGCAGGAGTACGAGGGCTTCCAGCCCTTCTGACGGACACGGGCGCGCGAACGGGAAGGCCCCGGCCGGACTCCTGGGGCCTTCCCCGCGGTGGTACGAAGGCGTCCGTACGGAAACCTCCCGTACGCGACGGGGGACAGGCGAGCACGAAGCAGGCAGGGGTAGCAGTGGCAGGCGCAAGGCAGGACGTGACGGACGCCCGCAGGATCGTGGTCAAGGTCGGCTCGTCCTCGCTGACCACGGCGAGCGGCGGCCTGGACGCCGACCGGGTGGACGCGCTGGTGGACGTGCTGGCCAAGCACCAGGACAAGGAGATCGTGCTGGTCTCCTCCGGGGCCATCGCGGCGGGCCTCGCGCCCCTCGGCCTGGACCGGCGGCCCCGCGACCTGGCCCGGCAGCAGGCCGCCGCCAGCGTCGGCCAGGGCCTGCTGGTCGCCCGCTACACCGCCTCCTTCGCGCGTTACGGGCGCCGCGTCGGCCAGGTCCTGCTCACCTCCGACGACACCAGCCGCCGCGCCCACTACCGCAACGCCTTCCGCACCCTGGACCAGCTGCTGGCGATGGGCGCCGTACCGATCGTCAACGAGAACGACACCGTCGCCACCGACGAGATCCGCTTCGGCGACAACGACCGGCTGGCCGCGCTGGTCGCCCACCTCGTACGCGCCGACCTGCTCGTCCTGCTCTCGGACGTGGACGGGCTCTACGACGGCGACCCGGCCACCCCCGGCACCTCCCGGATAGCCGAGGTACGCGGCCCGGCCGACCTGGAGGGCATCTCGATCGGCAGCGCGGGCCGGGCCGGCGTCGGCACCGGCGGTATGGTGACCAAGGTTGAGGCGGCCCGGATCGCCGCCGCGGCCGGCATCCCGGTCGTGCTGACCTCCGCCGTACACGCCGCCGAGGCCCTGGCCGGCGGCCCGACCGGCACCCACTTCCTGCGCACCGGCCGCCGCTCCGCCGGCCGGCTGCTGTGGCTGGCGCACGCCTCCACCCCGCGCGGCGCGCTGGTGCTGGACGACGGGGCCGTGACGGCCGTCGTCGAACGGCACTCCTCGCTGCTGCCGGCCGGCATCGCCTCGGTGGAGGGGGAGTTCAGCGCCGGCGACCCGGTCGAACTGCGCGACACCACCGGCCGCGCCGTCGCCCGCGGCCTGGTCAGCTTCGACGCCCGGGAGATCCCCCGGCTGATCGGCCGCTCCACCCACGACCTCGCCCGCGAACTCGGGCCCGCCTACGAACGCGAGGTCGTGCACCGCGACGATCTGGTCGTACTGGACCACTGACGCCCGTCACGGGGGAGCGCGGACACCGGCCGGGAACGGCCCAAAGACCAGCCTTTCCACGGAGACCTTCTCGAAAATGCCCCCGCGACGGGCCGCGGGCTGGTCAACTTTGTTGCGGGGACGCGTCAGGGGAGCACCGTCCCGCGCGCGAGCGCGCGCTACGTCACAGCAGTGCCGGACCACTGCCGGGGAACCGCCCGCGGCCGGGGCCCGGAGCAGCGCGACCCGCGGTGCCCGGGGCGTCCCGGCGCGGTGGCGCGACCCGCGGCGGCCGGCACCGGCGAAGAGGACCGCATGGATCGGCTCCGCCCGGACGAGCGGAGCGCTACGCACAACAGGAGGCCGCCGGTGAGACGAGGGCGCCCAGGGGCGCTGCCCCGAGGGACGGCGGAACGGGCACTGACCAGCGTCCAGGCCGCCGGTCCGGCCGGCACGGACGACGACCGTGCCGGGCCGGGCCCGGCGGCGCACGGCGGGCCGGCGCGCGAGCGGCGCGAGGCGTCCCGGCTGTGGCACGTCACCCTCAGCGTCTCGGGGGCCGAGGCCCCCGTACAGGAGGTCCGGCGGGCACTCGAACAGCTCGCGCACGACCATCCCTTCCTGCTGACCAGCCGCTACGCCGGCGACCACGCCGAGATCCGCTACTGGGAAGAGGCCCGCGACCTGCACGACGCGGCGGCGGTCGCGCTGCGGCTGTGGGGCGAGCACCGCTCCTCGGCCGGACTGCCGCCGTGGGAGATCGTGGGCCTGGAGGTCATCGACCGGGAGACGTACCACCAGCGGGTCGCGGAGGGGTACGGACCGCCGCCTGCGGCTCGGATGGGGGTGCATCCGTACTGACGGGGGCGGCGGGCGGTGTGGGGCTGCTGGAGGGGCTGTGGTGTTCGCGGCGGTCCGTGCGGGTCTGGCGGATGGGCCGTGTGCCCCGGCGGTCCGTGTGGGCCTGCCGGACGGACCGCGGCGCCCCGGCGGCCCGCGGCGTCTTGCCAGCTGGAACGCGGCGGGCCACGGTCCGCCGCCCGGCTAGGCTTTCCGCCATGACCAGCGAATCAGCGCACTCCTCACCCGTCATCGAGACCGCACGGCGCGCCAAGGAAGCGGCGGCCGTCCTGGCGCCGCAGCCGCGCACCGCGCGCGACGGCGCGCTGCTCGCCATCGCCGACGCCCTGGTGGCCCGTACGGAGGAGATCGTCGCCGCCAACGCCGGTGACGTCGCCAAGGCACGGGCCGCGGGCACCGGCGAGTCCCTCGTGGACCGGCTCACCCTGACCCCGGAGCGGGTCACCGCGATGGCCGCCGACGTCCGGGACGTGGTGGCGCTGCCCGACCCGGTGGGTGAGGTGGTGCGCGGCTCCACGCTGCCCAACGGCCTGGACCTGCGGCAGGTCCGCGTCCCGCTGGGCGTCGTCGGGATCATCTACGAGGCCCGCCCGAACGTGACCGTGGACGCCGCCGCGCTGTGCCTGAAGGCGGGCAACGCGGTGCTGCTGCGCGGTTCGTCCTCCGCGTACGCCACGAACAGCGTCCTCGTCGAGGTGCTGCGGGACGCCGTCGCGAGCGTCGGGCTGCCCGCCGACGTCGTCCAGCTGGTGCCGGGGGAGAGCCGGGAGTCGGTGCGCGAGCTGATGCGGGCGCGCGGCCTGGTCGACGTACTGATCCCGCGCGGCGGCGCCTCGCTGATCCGTACGGTCGTGGAGGAGTCCACCGTCCCGGTGATCGAGACCGGCACCGGAAACTGCCATGTCTACGTGGACGAGCACGCCGACATCGACATGGCCCTGGACATCCTGATCAACTCCAAGGCGCAGCGGCCGAGCGTGTGCAATGCCGCCGAAACGGTTCTGGTGCACGCCGGTATCGCCGAGACGTTCCTGCCGCGGGCCCTGGAGGCGCTGACCCAGGCCGGGGTGGTCGTGCACGGCGACACCGCCTGGCAGCAGGCCGGGCCCGGCCTGGTCGCGCCCGCCACGGACGAGGACTGGGCGGCCGAGTACCTCTCGTACGACATCGCCGCGGCCGTCGTGCAGGACCTGGACGCCGCGGTGGCGCACATCCGCCGCTGGTCCTCCGGGCACACCGAGGCGATCGTGACCACCTCGCAGGCGGCGGCCCGCCGCTTCACCCAACTCGTGGACGCAACGACCGTCGCGGTGAACGCCTCCACCCGTTTCACCGACGGCAGCCAGTTCGGCTTCGGCGCCGAGATCGGCATCTCGACGCAGAAGCTGCACGCCCGCGGGCCGATGGGTCTGCCGGAGCTGACTTCGACGAAGTACGTGGTCACAGGGGACGGCCACACGCGCTGACCCAACGGGCGGGGAGCGCGCCGCACCCCGGCGGTACGGGCGGGCGGCACACCGGGCCGCGGCCGAATTCCCGTATCTCCCCGCCCACGGGCGGCCGCCCGGGGCTAGTCTGGACGGGTGCCGGACGACGTGGGGGGCAAGCCGTTCCCGGACGGCGAGGAGCCCGACGAGCACAGCCATCCGAGCCACGGGGCAGCGGACGAGGAGTTCGCCTCCGTGGTCCTCGACGAGGACTTCGTGCGGTCCGCGCGCTTCCACGAACCCACCGCGGTGGAGCGGATGCTGGCCGCCGCCCGGGCCCGCGCCGAGGCCGACGCGGCCCGTTCCCGCCCGGGGTTCGCCGCCGACCCGGACGCCGCGGGCCCGGACGGCCGGCCGCGCGGCCTCGGCCGCCGCCGCGGCTCCGCCGACGCCCATGCGACCACCGACCCGGACGCGTACGGCCCCTATGGCCCGTACGGCCCGTACGGCGGCGCCCTGCGCCCGTACCGCTCCAGCGTCCGCTGGCACCGCCCGGTGGCCTGGGTGCTCGCCGTGATCATGGGAATCGGGCTGGTCGCGCTGGCCTTCTCCGCGGTCTACCGGGGCGCCTCCGGGGGGCGCACCCAGAATCCGGCACCACCGCCCGCGACCAGCGGCGTGGACGGCCCGCCGACCGCCCGCCCCAGCGTCCTGCCCTCGGCGTCCGCCTCGGCCGCCTCGGAGGCGCCGCCCGTACCGGCCACGCCGCGCGCCCGCTGACCGCGCCCGGCGCGCCGGGCGGTAGCGACCGCGCCCCGGCGCGCCGCAAGTGGGTGGCGCGACTCCGTAAGGGCCCGCCGAACTTGTCCCGTACCAGGGCGTTTACCGACGGCCCCGCAGACCTACTCTTGGGGTATGGCCGGTGCTGGTGACCCTCCCGAAGGGACCCCCGAGGGCGCCGCGGGAGGCGGAGAGGACGAATACCGATCCGTCGTCTTCGACGAATCGTTTGTACGGGCTGCACGCCTTCAGGAGTATTCCGCGAGGGAACGCATGGGGGACCACGCACGGGCCGTACGCACCCGGCACGCCTGGGCCCGGCTCGGCGGCGCCCGGCAGGCCGTCATCCTCGCCCTGCTGATCGTCCTCGCCTTCGGCACCGCGATCTACATGGGCATCCGGCATCCGTACCGGCCGCCCGAGCCGCTGGCGGCCGAGCCGCTGCGGTCCACGGTCGTGCCGCTGGCGCCGGCCGGCGCCGTACCGGGCGGCACGGCGGCGGACCTCTTCGCGCGGAGCCCGGCCGCGCAGTACCGCGTCGGCGCGGCGGGCGTGAACCTGCCCGCCGTCGGCCGCACCGAGCACTTCTCCGACGGCCAGGTCGTCTCCGCCCTGTCCATCGTCAAGGACTATCTCGTGCGCTCCTCGATCGACCCGGCCACCCTGACGGGCGGGTCCGTACGGCCGGTGGGGCTGCTGCTCAAGCCCAGCCAGCTCGACCAGTTCGACCGGAGCCTCGCGCACCCGGCCGACGACGGGCGGCACGCGGCCACCGGCTGGCTGACCCGCTTCGACCCGGGCCGGGTGGAGCTGGCCGATCCCAACGTACGGGTGAGCGGCACGCTTTCGGCCACCGAGGTCGGCGCGGACGCGCTGGAGGTCAGCGCCGACTTCACCTTCGCCTACGCGGTGCGCCCGGCCACCGCGAAGGGCGCGGCGGGCCAACGGTCGCCCGCCGCCTCGCTGTTCACCGTCCGCCGTGATCTGCGCTTCCGTATCGGGCGCGACGACCTGAACGACCACCGCCTGGAGGTGCTGCAGAGCAACCTCCAGGCGGGGCCGATGTCCTGCTCGGCCGGCGCGGCGAGCGAACTGCGCCCGCTGCTCGCCGGGCAGCGCGCCGCGGACACCGGGCCCGAGGGCACCGATCCGTACGCCCGCGGCCGGACGAACACGGGCCTGTGCGGGAAGCTGGCGGCCGGCGCCCAGCCGGGCCCGGCCTCCGCGGACCGTTAGTGCCCGGCCGGGCTCTCGCCTTCCCTGCCGTCAGCGTCCGCTCGGACCCTCCGGGCCGCCGGCGTCCGGGCCGTCCGTACCGCCGGTGCCACCGGTGCCGTTGGCGCCGCCCGAGCCGCCGGGCCGGGAGCCGCCGCGGAAGACCGTGTCCCGCAGCTTGCCGCCCAGGTCGCCGGCGCCGCCGGCTATGTCGCGCACCAGACCCATCAGCGGGTCCTTGCTCGTCCGCACCGATTCGGCGTAGTGCGCGGCGGACTCGCGGAAGGAGTCGGAGACCGAGGTGTCCTTGTCCTCCTCCTTGCGCGGGTAGTGGCCGTCCATGATGCGCTGGTAGTCGCGGCTGGCGGACCACTTCTTCAGCTCGGCGGCGCGCACGGTGGTGAAGGGGTGGCTGCGCGGCAGCATGTTCAGCACCTTCAGGACGGAGTCGCGCAGGTCGCCGCCGGCTTCGTACTCCTCGGCCTGCTGGAGGAACGCGTCCACGTTCATCTCGTGCAGGTGGTTGCCGCCGGCCAGCTTCATCAGACCGCGCATGGACGCCTGGAGGTCCTGCCCGACCAGCAGTCCCGCACGGTCCGCCGACAGCTCCGACTTGCGGAACCACTCGCGCAGCGCCGTCACGATCGCCATCACCGCGACGTTGCCCAGCGGAATCCAGGCGATCTTCAACGCGAGGTTGGTCAGGAACAGCAGGACGGTGCGGTAGACCGCGTGGCCGGACAGCGCGTGGCCGACCTCGTGGCCGATGACCGCGCGCATCTCCTCCTCGTCGAGCAGCTCGACCAGGCCGGTGGTCAGGACGATGATGGGCTCGTCCAGGCCGATGCACATGGCGTTCGGCGAGGGGTCCTGGTTCACGTACATCGGCGGGACCTTCTCCAGGTCCAGGATGTAACACGCGTCCCGCAGCATGTCGTTGAGATGCGCGAACTGCTGGTCGCTGACCCGCACCGAGTCCGACAGGAACATCAGCCGCAGGCTGCGCTCCGGCAACAGGCCGCTGAGCGTCTTGAAGACGGTGTCGAACCCGCTCAGCTTGCGCAGGGCCACGAGCGCGGAGCGGTCCGCCGGGTGCTCGTAGGCGCGGGACGAGATCCCGGGGAACCGCCTGCGGTCCCGGCTCGGTACGCGCTCGCTGCCGCCTGGGCTCTCCGTCATTGGGGCCTCCCCCTGTTCGACTGCGTGTGATTCAGACTAGAGGACGCCACTGACAGCGGTTTGGATGCCCAGGCGTACGCTGGCGAGCGCACCAGGGGCGCGCAGATGCCCACATGCCCGTACAAAGGGAGCGCTTGACTCATGCCGAACACGAGCGTGCTGCTCGCCGCCGCGGCGGAGACCTCGAAGAACGACGGGCCGGGCTGGGTCCTGCGCACCGTCCTGATCGTCGGCATCCTCGGCGCGGTGTTCCTCGCGTGGGTCCTGCTGCGCAACTACGGGAAGGACGACAGGGACGGCGACGGCGACGACCGCCGCTGACCGTCCCGTCCCGCCGTCCGCCCGTTCACCCGCCGGGGCGGGCACCGCACACCCGCGCGCACGGGCGTGCGAGCGCCCTCCCGGCGGAGTCGGCGTGAGCCGCGGGCGGGCTCACGCATACGATGTGGCGGAAGTCTCTGTCCGAACCCATCCTGGATTGGCCTAGCCGACGATGAGCCTGCACACCACCGCACAGCACCTGGTCACCCTCGCCGAAGGCGGTCAGGAGGGGGGCGGCCACGAGAGCCTCAGCCCGTTCGTCACGGGTGGCGGCGCCCTGATTGCCCTGCTTCTCCTGCTGTGGATCACCACCCGCTTCAACCGGGACCGCTGAGGGCGGCACCCGGCACCGCGCAGCGCCCAGTAGGGTCTGCACGCATGGGAGAGCAGACAGGGCCCGTGAAGCGGCGGCTCGGAGTGATGGGCGGAACGTTCGACCCGATCCATCACGGACACCTGGTCGCCGCCAGCGAGGTGGCCAGCCAGTTCCACCTCGACGAGGTCATCTTCGTGCCGACGGGGCAGCCGTGGCAGAAGAGCCACAAGACGGTGTCCCCGGCCGAGGACCGGTATCTGATGACGGTCATCGCGACCGCGTCCAACCCGCAGTTCTCCGTCAGCCGCATCGACATCGACCGCGGCGGCAAGACCTACACCATCGACACGCTGCGCGAGCTGCACCAGCAGCACCGTGACGCGGACCTCTTCTTCATCACCGGCGCCGACGCGCTCGGCCAGATCCTGACCTGGCACGACGCGCCGGAGCTGTTCTCGCTCGCCCACTTCATCGGGGTGACCAGGCCCGGGCACATACTCGCCGACCCAGGGCTCCCCGAAGGGGCGGTGTCCCTGGTCGAGGTGCCGGCCCTGGCCATCTCCTCGACCGACTGCCGGGCGCGCGTCGCCCAGGGGGATCCGGTCTGGTACCTGGTTCCGGACGGCGTCGTGCGCTACATCGACAAGCGCGACCTGTACCGCGAGGACCCGGCCGGCCACGACGGCCGTTGACATCCGCTGACGACGGCCGCCGACGACGACCGCCGACGGGGCTCACGGAAAGGGGCACCGGTGAACGACCGACAGGACCCGTACGTGCCGCAGGACCCGTATGCCCACCAGGAGCAGCAGGGACAGCAAGCGCAGCAGCAGGGCCGGCCGTACGCCTATGACGCCTACGGGCGGCCGGTCTACCAGGAGGCGCCGCAGCAGGTCGCGTACGACCAGTACGGGCAGCCGGTGGGCTACGACCCGTATGGCGGACAGGCTCCGTACGACCCTTATGGCCAGCAGCAGCACGGCGGGCAGCAGGGGCCGGAACAGCCCGGCGCGGGGCACCAGGGATACGGCTACGACCCGTACGGCCACCAGCAGGCGCCCCAGGAGCAGTACGGCCAGCAGTACGACCCGTACGGCAACCCCCAGCAGGCTCAGCAGCAACAGCAGCAGCAGGGGTGGATTCCGCAGCAGTCGGCGCAGCCGTCGTACGAGCAGGTCTCCTACCAGGAGCCGGAGCAGCAGCAGTACGGACAGCCCGCCCAGCAGCCTGCTCAGCAGCCCGTCCAGTCGCACGCCCAGCCGCCCGCCCAGGAGACCGGTGACCGGGCGCCGCGCGGCCGGACGGCGGACACCGCGGACCGGGCGGCGTCCCCGGGCCCCGACGGCGCCCCGGACTACCGCACCGAGCAGTTCTCGTTCATAGAGGAGCCGGCCGAGGACTCGGAAGACGTCATCGACTGGCTCAAGTTCACCGAGAGCCGCACCGAGCGGCGCGAGGAGGCCAAGCGGCGCGGGCGCAGCCGCAAGGTCATGCTGATAGTGCTGCTGGTCCTGCTGCTCGTCGGCGGCGTCGGCTACCTGTGGTGGGCGGGCAAACTGCCCGGCCTCTCGGGTGCCGGGGCGGGCAAGGAAGGCGGGGCGGCCGGACAGAAGCGCGACGTGCTCGTCGTGCACCTGAAGGACCCGAAGGGCAACAGCAGCACCGCGCTCCTGGTGGACAACGAGGGCGCCCACAAGGGCACCACCGTCCTGCTGCCCAACAATCTCGCGGTCTCCACCGAGGACGGCGGGTCCACGACCCTGGCCAAGTCCGTCAAGGACCAGGGCATCGACACCACCAGGGAGGCCCTGAACACCCTCTTCGGCGCCGACATCAAGGCCAGCTGGCGGCTGGACACCCCGTACCTGGAGAACCTGGTCGAGACGACCGGCGGCATCACGGTGGACACCGACGCCACCGTGCCCGGCGCCAAGAAGGGCGACAACCCGCTGGTCAAGCAGGGCAAGGCGCAGGAGCTGAACGGCCAGGCGGCCGTCGCGTACGCCACCTACCAGGCGCCCGGCGAGCCGCAGACCAAGCAGCTGGAGCGCTTCGGACAGGTGATGCAGGCCACTCTGAAGAAGGTCTCCAGCGACGCGGACGGCGCGACGGCCACCGTGAAGTCGCTCCTGCAGATCCTGGACCCGCCGCTCACCGAGGCGGAGCTGGGCAGCTCGCTGGCCCAGCGGGCCGAGCTGGCGAAGTCCGGCGCCTACGGGACCACCCTGCTGCCGGTGCAGCCGGACGGCACGCTCAGCAAGCAGGCGGCGGACGGCGTGGTCAAGGAGGTGCTCGGTGGCACCCTCAAGAAGGCCGACCCCACCGCCACCGCACGGATCAGCGTCCAGAACGCCACCGGCAAGAAGGAAGCGACCGACAAGGCGCGGATCGCCCTGGTCAACGGCGGCTACTCGTTCGTCGACGGCGGTACGGCGGCGGCGAAGCCCGCCTCCGAGGTGACGTACGCGGACGCCGCCCAGAAGACGAAGGCCGAGGAGGCCGCCAAGACGCTGGGCCTGCCGGCCGGCGCGGTCAAGCAGGGCAAGGCCGCCCCGAACGCGGACGTGATGATCGTCCTGGGGCAGGACTACAAGGGCTGAGGGGCCGGGCGGGGCGCGGCACGGGCCGACGGGCCCGGCCGCCCCGGCCCGGCCGGGCCCCGTACGAGGGCGGTGCCCCGGCACCGGGCCCCCGCCCGTAAAGTCCGGCGGGAGTGTCGGCGGTCCGTGAGACCCTTGGTGGGTACCTGACCACCGATCCCGAAAGCTGGATTGTGACCGCCACCGACCGCTCCATCGAGCTCATCCAGGCCGCCGCACAGGCGGCCGCCGACAAGCTCGCGCACGACATCATCGCGTACGACGTCAGCGACGTGCTCTCCATCACCGACGCGTTCCTGCTGGCCTCGGCCCCCAACGACCGCCAGGTCAAGTCGATCGTCGACGAGATCGAGGAGCGGCTGAACAAGGACCTGGGCGCCAAGCCGGTGCGCCGCGAGGGCGACCGCGAGGCCCGCTGGGTGCTGCTCGACTACGTGGACATCGTCATCCACGTCCAGCACAGCGAAGAGCGCGTCTTCTACGCCCTTGAGCGGCTCTGGAAGGACTGCCCCGAGCTCGACCTGCCCGAGGAGGCCAAGGCCACCCGCGGCAAGGCCGCCGCGCACGCCGAGGCCACCGCGGCCGAGCAGGACGGAGAGCTGAGCTGAACGGCACCAAGGGCGGCCGGGGCCGCCGCATAGTCCTGTGGCGCCACGGCCAGACGGCGTGGAACCTGGAGCGCCGCTTCCAGGGCACCACCGACATCGAGCTGACCGAGGAGGGCCTGGCGCAGGCGCGCCGCGCCGCCCGGCTGCTCGCGGCCCTCGAACCGGACGCGATCATCGCCTCCGACCTGCGCCGCGCCGCCGCCACGGCCGGTGAGCTGGCGGCCGTCACCGGCCTGGAGGTCGCGTACGACGAAGCGCTGCGCGAGACGTACGCGGGCGCCTGGCAGGGCCTGACCCACGAGGAGATCGTGGAGCTGTACGGCGAGCAGTACGCGGCGTGGAAGCGCGGCGAGCCCGTACGGCGCGGCGGCGGCGAGCTGGAGACCGAGGTGGCCGACCGCGCGGCCCCCGTCGTGGAGCGCAACGCGGACAAGCTGCCGGACGGCGGCACCCTGGTCGTGGTCAGCCACGGCGGCACGATCCGTACGACCATCGGACGGCTGCTGGGTCTGGAGTCCCGCCACTGGGAGGGACTGGGCGGCCTGTCGAACTGCTGCTGGTCCGTGCTCGGCGAGGGCGCGCGCGGCTGGCGCCTGCTGGAGCACAACGCCGGCACGCTGCCGGAGCCGGTGCTCGGCGACGACACCTGAGCGGGCCTGCCGCGGGCCGCGGCGAGGCCCCGCGGACCGCCCCGCCGGCGGCCCGGAGGGACCGGATTTCACATCTGGGCAGGTCGCAGGCTAAAGTTCTTCTTGTTCGCGGCGCCGCCGGGGAAAACCCCGGAGGAGCGGAACAAGACCCGGGGCTATAGCTCAGTTGGTAGAGCGCCTGCATGGCATGCAGGAGGTCAGGAGTTCAATTCTCCTTAGCTCCACACCTCGGATGATCCCGTCTCCCGCTCAGGGAGGCGGGATCATTGCGTATCCGACGCCCGGCAGCGGCGGTGTGCTGATCGAAGCCGCCACGGCAGCGGGACTGACCCGGTCGGCGGTCCGTGGCAGAATTCGGACGGCGCCGGCAGGGGAGGAGAGGACGCGATGCCCACGAGCATCATGGAGGAGGTCGAGGACCCGTACGCCGCGCCCGCGGCCCGGGGATCCGGCCCGCTGCCGGAGGCCGCGCCCCGCCCCAGCCATTGCGCCCGGCCCGCCGGTGCCGTGTGCGGCACGGCCGGCGCCGTCCTCCAGTGCCCCTCCTGCGGCTCGCCCCACGTGGCCCAGGTGCTGGGCGACAACGGCGGCATCTCGTTCGTGTGTACGGCCTGCGGCCACAGCTGGAGCTGACGGATGGGCGCTCACAGCAGGAAATGCGACTGGTGCGGCAGCGGAACGCCGATCGTGCGGGACATGGAGCCGGTCAACGCCGACTACCAGTACTGGTGCGAGGAGTGCGCGCGGGCGCTCGTCATAAAGGGCGACCCCATCGAGACGTACCGCGAACTCGACGGGGAGCCGATCTACGGGCGGCTGCTGGACGAGCACTGCACGCTGAAGCGTTTCTATTCGTTCGCCACGGCTTAGGTACGGGGCGGGGACGGATCCCGGCGGGACGGTCCGTAGGCGGCCGGGCGCGGCCCGGTGGTGCGGCAGGCGCGCGAAATCTTCCGCCGATTTCTCCGGGAGGGCGGAACTCCACCGGAACGCGGGTGCGTTGACGGGGCGAAAGCTGCCGCCGGAGACGGCCGGCGGCACGGGGGAAGCACTACGGGGGTCGCGTCATGAGCGACATGACCATCAATCCTGTCCGGCAGGCACCGGCGCATCCGCCCCGCGACGCGCACAAGCGGGCGGCCATGGCCGGACTGACACCCTTCATCGACGCGCTGCGCGTCCCGCCCGTCCTGCGGCCGGGCCGCAAGGAGGCGCTGCGCGGCATCGACATCGACCAGACCACCACCTGGGTGCGGCTGCACTCCGAGCTGCCGCCGACGAAGGTGTGGGCGTACGGCGGCCACTATCCGGGCCCGACGATCGAGGTGCGCCGCGGCCGGCGGCTGCGCGTCAACTGGAACAACCGCCTCACCGGCGCCCATCCGGTGACGGCCTTCGAGGCGAAGCAGGCCGTCGGCGCACCGCCGCCGACCGACGAGCCGGGCCGCCGCGGGGACGGCACGCTACTGGACGGCGTCGCCGCCCTCCCGCCCTGGACGGTCACGCATGTGCACGGCGCGGTGACCGGCGGCGGCAACGACGGCTGGTCGGAGAATGCCGTCCTGCCCGGCGACACCCAGCGCGCGGAGTATCCCAACGACCACCGTGCGACGGCCTGGTGGTACCACGACCACGCCATGGACATCACGCGCTGGAACGTCTTCGCGGGCCTGACGGGCATGTACCTGATCCGGGACGACGAGGAGGACATGCTCCATCTGCCCTCCGGGCGGCGGGAGATACCGCTCGTCATCCAGGACCGCAACCTCGACACGGACGCCGAGGGCTGCCTGACGGGCCGTCTGCTCCACAAGACCCTGATCGGGCGACTGGGCAAGGAGGGCAAGAACGTCACCCAGCCCTTCGTCGGCCCGTACACCCTCGTCAACGGCGTCATCTGGCCGTACGCCGACGTCGAGGCGTGCTGGTACCGCTTCCGGGTGCTGAACGCGGCGAACAGCCGCACCTTCCGGCTCCGGCTGGTGGACGACGCGACCGGTGTGCCGGTGACGGGCGCGGTGTGGCAGATCGGCTCGGACGGAGGGCTGCTGCCGCGCCCGGTCCCTGGGGACGAGGAACTGTCCGTGGCGCCCGCCGAGCGGATGGACGTGCTGGTCGACTTCGCCCGGCTGCGCGGCCGTACGCTCCGGCTCGTCAACGCGGACCCCAGGGTGGCGTGTCCGGACGTGATGCAGTTCCGGGTGGGCGCGGCGCGGGTGCCCGACCCGTTCGTGCTGCCGCAGGTGATCTCCCCGTCGTTCGAGCGGCTCACCCACGGCTCGGTGCCCGCCCACGAGCACCGGCTCATCGCCCTCACCCCGCCCGGCGCGGTCGGCAACTACCACCCCGAGATGTGGGAGATGCGGGAGGTTCCCGAGGCGGAGGTGCGGATTCCCTCCGAGGGCGTCATCCAGATCCGCGGCGCGAACGGCACGGTGCGCACCTACCGCCGTACGGCCCGGATGTTCGACGACGCGCTCGGCCACCTGATCCGGCACGGCGACTGGGAGCAGTGGAGCTTTTTGAACCTGGGCGGCATCAGCCACCCGATGCACCTCCACCTGGTCGACTTCCAGGTGCTGGCCCGGCACCGCTACCCGGCCGACCCGAACACCCCGTACGACCGCGATCTCGGCGGCACCCGCGCCCCGCTCGACCACGGCGGTCCGGAGCCGGTTTCCCCCGGCGACCAGGGCTGGAAGGACGTCATACAGGTCCCGCCGGGCGAGATGGTCGAGGTGATCGGCCGCTTCCAGGGCGCCACGGGCCGGTTCATGTACCACTGCCACATCCTGGAGCACGAGGACACGGGGATGATGCGCCCGTTCGTCGTCATGCCGCGCGAGGTGCTGAAGTTCCATCACCATGCGCCGGGCGGGCACGGCCACGACGGCCACTGAGAGGGGCCGGGAACCTACGGGGTTGTACGGTCCCGCCGCAGCAGCACGGCGGTCAGGGCCAGGAAGGCCAGTCCGGCGATCGGGTAGATGCCGGACAGCAGCATCTGGCCGCCGTTCTGGTGGAGTTCCTCGTGGTGGTGGTAGCGGTGCGGCACGAACCAGAGGGCGTACGAGCAGAAGAGGAGCCCCATCGCGAGCGTCCCCGCCCACCACCGCTTGCCGCTGCGGCTGCCGAAGCTGCCGCGGGCCATCGCCTCCGAGCCGAGCAGGATCAGCATCGGCACGCCCCACACCCAGTGGTGCGACCAGGAGATCGGGCTGACCAGCAGGGCGGTCACCGCGCAGGCGACGGCCGCCCAGGCCCGGCGGCCGCGCAGCAGCGCGCCGGCCGCGAGGGCCAGCCCGAGGACGGCGACGATCGCCGCTGCCGCAAGCCACCACAGACCCGGATCGTGGGTGTGCAGCAGCCGGGCCAGCGCGCCGCGCAGCGACTGGTTGGCGGTGATCTCGACCTCGCCGACCCGGTCGGCGGCGAAGATGATCTCCGTCCAGAAGCGCCGGGAGTCGTGCGGCAGCACGAGAGCGGACAGCAGGGCGGTGCCCAGGAAGGTGAGGCAGGCCACGGCGGCCTGCCGCAGCCAGGGGTTCCACGCGCCCCGCGGACCCGAGCCTGCGCGCAGGCGCTGCCAGCCCCGTACGAGACCGGCCAGCGCGAGGAAGACCGCGAACAGGGCCGGGGTGAGCTTGATGCCCGCCGCCAGGCCGATGCCGACACCGGCCCACCGGTTGGTGTCCTTGCGGGTCAGGTCCCACAGGACCAGCACGGCGAGCAGCAGGTTGATCTGCCCGTAGCGCAGCGTCGTCCACACCGGCTCGCACCAGACCAGCACCGCGGCCACGGCGAGCGCCGCGGCGAGCGGGGGTATGCGCCGGGGGCGGCCGGCGAGCCGGAGGCCGAGGTGCACGACCGCCACCAGCAGCAGGAGGTTGCCAAGGGTGGCGAGGGTGCGCATCTCCGGCACGCCGACCAGCGTCAGCGGCGTGAACAGCAGCGCCGCGAAGGGCGGGTAGGTGTTGGGCAGGTTCGCGGAGGTCGCGACCATGTCGTAGAGGTCCTCGCCGTTGCGGGCGGTCCAGCCCTCGGCGCGGTAGACCATCAGATCGATCATCGTCACGTGCGCCAGCCGCTGCACGATCCAGAAGGCGGCGAAGGAGACCGCACAGCCCACCGCCGCCATCAGCAGCGGACGGCGGCGGACGAAGTCCCTCAGCGGGGTACGGCCGCCGGGTGCGGCGGACCGTTCCAGCTCCAGCGCGGACACGGCGTACAGCTCCCCAGGACGAATCGGGCACGGCCCGCCGACAGTACATCGAGCCGCCCCGAGGGGGCCGCGGGCAATCGATTTGGCAGAAGGCGGGGAGGTCCGTGTAATGTAGGCGATGCCGCAGCGGGGAGCCGGAAGGAAACCGCGGCGGACCAAGTAAGGGGCTATAGCTCAGTTGGTAGAGCGCCTGCATGGCATGCAGGAGGTCAGGAGTTCAATTCTCCTTAGCTCCACAGCAGGACGACAGTGAGTCAGCTCACGGAGTCCACGATATCCCGCCCGGTCGATGCGACCGGGCGGGATCTTTCGTTTGCCGGTGCTTCCGCGGTCCGCGGGGTCAGTGGCCGTCCGGGGTCGGCCGGTGATGGACGTACTCCACCACCGTGCCGTCCGGGTGCCGGGCGTTGAACGCGGCCCCGGTCGGTACCTCCTGGAGCGGGAAGATGATCTCCGCCCCTTCGGCGACGAGCTTCTCGTGGTACGGGCGCACGTCGTCCACCAGCAGCGTGCCGACGGTGGAGCGGAAGGGGCGCAGGTCCTCCTCGCCGCCCTCGATGAGCAGGAAGGCGCCGACCGTCGCCAGCCGGAGGTTCTCGGCGGGGAAGGAGAACCGGGCGTCCGCCTCGCGGTCCTGCAGACGCTCGTAGAACGCGATGCTCGCGTCCAGCCCGCCCGGCTCCACGAATACACGGATGAGGACACGCGGTTCGGCGAGACCGGAGGAGTCGGTGCGCTTGCGCCGCACGGTGGCGGGGGCGTGGTGTCCGTCCATGTGATCAGCTTGGCATGGGCATGCGCCGGACGAGGGGCGTTTCCGGAACGTCCCGGCCCGCCGCAGGACGGCCCGGTGACGCCCGGCCGCTCAGGGCTTCTCCAGGCGCAGGGCGAGGGCGGGGCAGCGGCGGACGGCGCGCTGGGCGTGGGGGTGGAGGCGGGGCGGGAGGGCGGCGTCTGCGATCAGGGGGTAGCCGTCCGGGTCCAGGCGTACGGTCTCGGGGAGCAGCCGCGCGCACAGGCCGTGGCCCTCGCACAGCGTCCAGTCCACGGCCAGCCGGCTCCCGGCGGCAGCCGGGTCCGCGGCCCCGGCGCCCGTACCGTCGGCCGCGCCCGCCGGTTCCGGTGCTGGAAGAGGGAGTACGCCGGTGGTCTCCCGGCCGCATCCGCCGCCCAGTACGTGCGCGGCGAGATCGTCGGGGAAGGCGGCCAGTGCGGAGAGTACGAATCGGGCGGCGCCGTCCGGGTGTTTGCACGCGCCACGCCCGTGCACGGCCTGCGCGGCGCGCCGTACGGCTTCCAGTGCCTCCTGGCCGCCGCCCGCGAGGACGTCCGCCAGCGCTTCGGCCATCGACGGCAGGCCCAGGCGGCAGGGCCCGCACTGGCCCGATGACTCCGCCGCCAGCCAGCGCGCTACGTGCAGGGCTTCACCCAGCGGGCAGGTGTCGGCGGGTACCGGCAGCACCGCCCCCGCGCCAAGCGCGCCGCCGCCGGCTGCGAGCGCTTCGCGGGTGACGACCGTGCCGTACGCGGTCGCGGCGTCCAGCCAGGCGCCGTGGTAGCCGCCCACCAGGACGCCGCCGGGGGACGGATCGGCGGCGCACGCCTGGAGGACGTACGGGAGCGGCACCCCGCTCGGCGCCTCGACGACGGCGGGGGAGGGCACCGCGCCGGACACGGTCAGGAGCAGGGTGCCGGGTTCGCGGGGCGCGCCGGTCGCGGCGTACCGGTGCGCGCCCAGCCGGGCCGCGACGGCGAGTTGGGCGAACGTCTCCGCGTTGGAGAAGAGCGTCGGCACACCGCCGAGTCCCGACTCCGCGGCCCGCACGCGCCGCCCCGGCGGCAGCGCCGGTCCGCCCTCCGCCGCCCGGATCAGCGCGGACGCCTCGCCGGAGACCAGCCGTTCCGGTACCCGCGCGAGCCGGGCGCGCGGCGACCGCCCGCGCCGGCGGTCGCGCAGCCCGCGCTCGGCCAGCGCGTCCCGTACCGACCGCTCGGCCGTGTCCTTGGTCACACCCACCACCAGCGTGCGGGCGCCGAGCGCGTCGGCGGCGAGCAGCGCGCCGTCCAGGACCAGGTGGGGCGCGCGGCACAGCAGGACGGTGTCCTTGCGGCAGGCCGGCTCGCCCTCGCAGCCGTTGACGACGACCGCGGGCCGCACGCCGGTGCGCCGCGCGTGGTGGGCGACCGCCGTCAGCTTCCGTACGAGCGGGAAGCCCGCGCCGCCGCGGCCGCGCAGCGCGATGGCGTCGGCCAGCTCGGCCAGCCGGTCGGCGGTCAGGGACGGCGGCGAGCCGTGGACGAGCAGGTGCGCGCGGCGGTCCAGCCGTTCGGCCTGGTCGAGGCCCGCGGTCAGCCGGGGCGGGCCGAGGGCGAAGACGGGCGGGACGTCGGGCAGCGGGCCGCTCATGGGCGGATCCGGCCGTGCGAGGCGGGACGGGGGAACGGGGTGGGCTCGGGGTGGAAGGCGTGCTGTCCGTAGAGGGAGGGCGCGGTGGGCGGGTACGGCGGTGGCGCGCCTTCCTGGGGTGGCGGGGGCGTCTGAGGCTCCGGAGGTGGAGCGGCACTGCGGGCGCGCAGGCGGACCCGTAGGACGTGGGGGAGGAAGGCACGTGCCAGGAGGGCGGCGGCGACGGCCGCCAGGCACAGTGCGTATCCGGCGGTGACCCAGCCCGAGGGGCTGCGGCCCGCCTTCAGGCCGTGCACGAGCGCCAGGCACCAGGCCGGGTACGCGCAGGCGTGCAGGGCGCGCCAGCGTTCCGAGGCGCGGCCGCGGCCGGCGAAGGCGCTGCGGAGCGCGCCGGTCGCGGCGGCCAGCACCATCAGATAGCCCGCCACGGCGCCGAAGCCGATCAGCGTGGCCGCTTCGGGCGCGGGCGTCCCGGTGAAGGGGAGCAGCGCGTTGCGTACGTGGATGTGCTCCTCGGCGACCTTGACCGCGATGTGCAGGACCAGGAAGCCGAGGGAGGCGGTGCCGAGGGCCCGGTGCACCCCCTGGGCCAGCAGCCTGCTGCGCGGCAGGAGGACTGTACGGCCTGCGGCGACCAGCCCCCAGACGACGGCGGACGTGAGGGATACGAGGGCCAGCACGCCGCCGGTGAAGTCGAGGAAGGCGCGTAGCGGGTCGGTCCCGGAGAGCAGCAGGAGGGTGAGAGCGGCGGCGGCTCCGGCGATGAGCGCCGGACGGCGGCGCGCGCGGGGACGGCGGGGGGCCTGGACCGTCAGCGCGCTGGGCGAGGCGGCGTGCGGGCCGTCCCGGGGCCCCGGGCGGTGAAGACCGGAGGGCGGCCGGATCGGGCCCTCCGTATGGAGGCGGGGCAGGGACAGACCGGGCCGGGGTAAGCCGGGGAGGCGCGGGCCGGGGACGGCGCGGCGCTTGCGGTGGGGGCGCATGCGGGAAAGGTAGGCGGGCCCCGGGCCGGGGTGGCGGGCTTTGCATAAGCGGGGTGGTGCGGGGCGGCGCGCTGCTACGGTCGGTCGTCGGGCTTGTTCGAAAGGCGCGGGGTGGGTTTGCGCTAAGGGGCCGGCGTCGGGTTTGCGCTAAGGGTTCGTGTCGGGTTCGCGCCCAGGGGCCGGTGTCGGGTCTGGGTGAATGGCGCGGAGCGGGTGTCCGCCAAGGATTCGGTGTCGGGTCCGGGGGAAAGGCGCGGGTGCCGGGTTCGCGTGCAGGGCCCGGGGGCTTTTTGCGCCCGTACGCGGCTGTTCCACGCTCCACAGCCCCTGTCGCGCCACTACGACCGCCCGATCGCGCCACCTGCCCGGCCACCCCGCCGTAAGCTCCCAGCGGGCCCGGCGCCCCCTGCGGTACCCTGGCGCCATGCGTGCGGTACACCTTCTGCTTAGCGGGCCGCGCTGATCAGTACCGACCGGTGAGCTTCCGGTCGGCATCGGCGCGGCGTCCCCTCCTGTGCGAGGGGCCTTTTTGTTTCCGCAGAAATTCGCACTTCTCGCAGTAGCCGCAGGCAGAGACGACCGATGGAGCTTTGAGGACGATGAGCGAGACGACTTCGGCTGCCGAGGTGGCAGCGCCGCACCGTTACACGGCAGCGCTGGCCGCCGACATCGAGGCGCGCTGGCAGGACTTCTGGGAGGCGGCGGGGACGTACGAGGCCCCGAACCCGAAGGGTGACCTGGCCGGCGACCCGGAGCTGGTGGCCAAGCCCAAGAAGTTCATCATGGACATGTTCCCGTACCCCTCGGGTGCGGGACTGCACGTGGGCCACCCGCTGGGCTTCATCGCCACCGACGTCTACGCCCGCCACCTGCGGATGACCGGCCACAACGTGCTGCACACGCTGGGCTTCGACGCCTTCGGGCTGCCCGCCGAGCAGTACGCCGTACAGACCGGCACCCACCCCCGGGTCTCCACCGAGGCCAACATCGTCAACATGCGGCGCCAGCTGCGCCGGCTGGGCCTGGGCCACGACCTGCGCAGGTCGGTCGAGACGATCGACCCGGCCTACTACAAGTGGACCCAGTGGATCTTCGTCCAGATCTTCAACTCCTGGTACGACACCGACGCGAAGAAGGCGCGCCCCATCGCCGACCTGGTGGCGCAGTTCGAGGCCGGTGAGCGCGCGACCCCGGACGGGCGCCCGTGGAGCGCGCTGAGCGCCGTCGAGCGCGCCGAGGTGCTGGGCGAGTACCGCCTGGCGTACGCCTCGGACGCGCCGGTCAACTGGTGCCCCGGCCTGGGCACCGTGCTGGCCAACGAGGAGGTCACCGCCGAGGGCCGGTCCGAGCGCGGCAACTTCCCGGTCTTCAAGGCCAAGCTGCGCCAGTGGAACATGCGCATCACCGCCTACGGGGACCGCCTGCTGGAGGACCTGGACGGGCTGGACTGGCCCGAGGCGATCAAGCTGCAGCAGCGCAACTGGATCGGCCGGTCCGAGGGCGCGCGCGTGGACTTCCCGGTCGGCGACGACAAGATCACCATCTTCACCACCCGCCAGGACACCCTGTTCGGCGCCACCTACATGGTGCTGGCACCCGAGCACGAGCTGGTCTCCGGCGAGCGTTCGATCGTCCCGGACGCCTGGCCCGAGGGCACCCACGAGGTGTGGACCGGCGGTTACGGGACCCCGGCCGAGGCGGTCGCCGCGTACCGCAAGCAGGCCGCGGCCAAGTCGGACGTCGAGCGGCAGGCCGAGGCCAAGGACAAGACCGGCGTCTTCACCGGCGCGTACGCGACCAACCCGGTCAGCGGCGAGCGCGTCCCGGTCTTCATCGCCGACTATGTGCTGATGGGCTACGGCACCGGCGCGATCATGGCGGTCCCGGCGCACGACAGCCGCGACTTCGCCTTCGCGCGCGCCTTCGAGCTGCCCATGCGCTGCGTGGTCGAGCCGTCGGACGGCCGCGGCCAGGACCCCGCCACCTGGGACGACGCCTTCGACTCGTACGAAGCGAAGATCGTCAACTCGTCCGGTGCGGACATCGCGGGCGCGGACATCTCGCTGGACGGCCTGACCGTCCCGGAAGCCAAGGTAAAGATCACCGAGTGGCTGTCGGCGAACGGCATCGGCGAGGGCACCGTCAACTTCCGGCTGCGCGACTGGCTGTTCAGCCGGCAGCGCTACTGGGGCGAGCCGTTCCCGATCGTCTACGACGAGGACGGCGTGGCGCACGCGCTGCCCGAGTCGATGCTGCCGCTGGAGCTGCCCGAGGTCGACGACTACTCGCCGCGCACCTTCGACCCGGACGACGCCGACACCCAGCCCGAGACCCCGCTGTCCCGCAACGAGGACTGGGTCAACGTCGAGCTGGACCTGGGCGACGGCCCCAAGAAGTACCGCCGCGAGACCAACACCATGCCCAACTGGGCGGGTTCCTGCTGGTACGAGATGCGCTACACCGACCCGCACAACGACACCGCGCTGGTCGACCCGGAGATCGAGCAGTACTGGATGGGCCCCCGTGAGGGGCAGCCGAGCGGTGGCGTCGACCTGTACGTCGGCGGCCAGGAGCACGCGGTGCTGCACCTGCTGTACGCCCGCTTCTGGTCCAAGGTGCTGCACGATCTGGGGCACATCGCCTCCTCGGAGCCCTTCCACAAGCTGTACAACCAGGGCATGATCCAGGCGTTCGTCTACCGGGACAGCCGCGGCATCGCCGTACCCGCCGCCGAGGTGGAGGAGCGCGACGGGGCGTACTACTACCAGGGCGAGAAGGTCAGCCGCGTCCTGGGCAAGATGGGCAAGTCCCTGAAGAACGCCGTCACGCCGGACGAGATCTGCGCGGAGTACGGCGCGGACACGCTGCGCCTGTACGAGATGGCGATGGGCCCGCTGGACGTCTCGCGGCCGTGGGACACCCGCGCCGTGGTCGGCCAGTACCGCCTGCTGCAGCGCCTGTGGCGCAACGTCGTGGACGAGGCGACCGGTGAGGTCACCGTCGTCGACGCCGAGCCGGACGAGGACACGCTGCGCGCGCTGCACAAGGCGATCGACGGCGTCAACCAGGACCTGGCCAACCTGCGCTTCAACACCGCCATCGCCAAGGTGACGGAGCTGAACAACCACCTGACGAAGACGGGCGGCCCGGTCGCGCGCACGGTGGCCGAGCGCCTGGTCCTGCTGATCGCGCCGCTGGCACCGCACATCGCCGAGGAGCTGTGGCGCAAGCTGGGCCACCAGGACTCCGTGGTCCACCAGGACTTCCCCGTCGCCGACCCGGCGTACGTGGTCGACGAGACCGTGACCTGCGTCGTCCAGATCAAGGGCAAGGTCAAGGCCCGCCTGGAGGTCGCGCCGTCGATCACGGAAGCGGACCTGGAGGCGGCGGCGCTGGCGGACCCGGCGGTCTTGGCGGCGCTGGGCGGCGCCGGCATCCGCAAGGTGATCGTGCGGGCGCCGAAGCTGGTGAACATCGTCCCTGTGTAAGGCGCTGTTCCGGGCGGCGGAACCGCTGCGGGCCGTGGCCGATTCCCGTCGGCCGGGACCGTCGCGGAGCGCGGCTAAGGGATTACCACTACGGGCAGGTTGGGGGTTCGAAGGGAACCTCCAACCTGCCCGTGGCGTTTACGGTGGAAGAGCCGGGCCCCGGCGCCACCGTCACCCTGCCGTTGTCATGACGAGGAGATCCCATGGAAGCCGTCATCGCGATCGTCGGTCTCCTCTTCGTACTGTTCGTGGCGGCCGGTGTCTTCGTCACGGTCAAGGCCGTACAGGCGGCCAAGCGCGGGGTGGACCGCGGCATGGCCCAGGCGCGCCGGACGGTCGAGGACACCTCGCTCAGGGCGCGCCGGCTCACCCAGCCGGGCGTGGCCGGCGAGCTGGCGCAGCTGCGGCTGTCGCTGCGTACGTCGATGCGGGCCACCCAGGACGTGCTGCACGCCGGCGCCGCGGACGACGCCTCGCTGAAGGAGGCCCTGGGCCTGTTCGAGCGGCTCAGCGCCCACGGCCACGAGCTGGACGACGAGCTGAAGCGGCTGGAGCGGGAGCCCGACCGCGGCAGCGTCGCGGCCCGGCTGCCGGAGCTGCGCGAGCGGCTGGAGCGCATCACGCACTCCGCCGAGTCGCTGCGGTGGGCCGCCAGGGACCGCGCCCGGCAGTTCGCGGACGACGATCTGGCCGCGCTGAACGAGCAGATCGACATGGAGGCCGGGGCGCTGCGGCACTGGTCGAAGGAGCCGCTGGAGGACCGCATCAAGGCGTCCGGGGAGGCGCCGGGGAGCGCGCACGCAGCCGGGACGGCCGAGGGTGGCACGTCCCGGAGCGGGGCCTCCGGTCCGGCTTCGGCCGCCGGTTCCGCCGACGGCACTGCCGGGGGCGAGGCGGTACGGAAGCCGTGGGGTCCCGTCGAGGACGAGACGCCCGCGATCACGGCCCGCGACCCGCGTACGCAGCCTTCGTACCCGTGGCAGAAGGCGCCGCGCACGGAACGGACGACCTGATTCCGGGGAGCCGCCGCACGGTCGGGCCTGTAGCGAGCGCCCCGTGACACGCCGACCGCCGACTCTTGGCAAATCTCTGGCCAAACCTGCGGGATCATGAAAGGGCCCGCACTGTCGGGGGCCGGGCGACCCGGATAACCTCCCAGTCATGTCCCGCCATGTCGCGATCGTCACCGATTCAACGGCCTACCTGCCGCGGGCGGCACTGCAACGCCACGCCATCACGGCGGTACCGCTCACCGTCGTCCTCGGGGACGAGGCCCTGGAGGAGGGCACCGAGATCTCGGCGAGATCGGTCGCCCAGGCCCTGCAGAAGCGCCGGTACGTGACGACATCGCGGCCCAGCCCCGAGGCGTTCGCCGCCACCTACCGGGAGATCGCCGAGGCGGGGGCGCAGAGCATCGTCTCCCTGCATCTGTCCTCGGAGTTCTCCGGTACGTACGACGCGGCGGTGCTGGCGGCCGCGGAGGCTCCCGTGCCGGTACGGGTCGTGGACACCGGCATGGTCGCCATGGCGCTCGGCTTCTGCGCCCTGGCGGCGGCCGAGGCGGCGGAGTCCGGCGGGAGCCTGGACGAGGCGGTCGCCGCGGCCGAGAAGCGGGCCGAACAGACCTCCGCCTACTTCTACGTGGACACCCTCGACTACCTGCGCCGGGGCGGCCGGATCGGGGCCGCGCAGGCACTGCTCGGCTCGGCGCTCGCGGTCAAGCCGCTGCTCCAGCTCGCCGAGGGCCGGATCGATCTCCTGGAAAAGGTCCGCACGGCCTCGAAGGCGATCGCCAGGCTGGAGGAGATCGCCGTGGAACGGGCGGGGGAGGGCCAGGTGGACATCGCCGTACACCACCTCGCGGCCCCCGACCGGTCGGACGCCCTGGCCGACCGCCTACGAGAACGCGTGCCGGGCCTCGCCGAACTGCATGTGAGCGAGGTGGGCGCGGTGATCGGGGCGCATACGGGACCGGGGTTGTTGGGGGTTGTGGTGTCGCCTCGGTAGGGGGTGTCTGGCCTCCTGCGTTCCTCATCGGCTCTCCCCTCATCCCTCCTTGGCGCCTCCTCCGGCCTTCCCCCGGCCCTACCCGACCCTCCTTGGCTTCTCCTCCGGCCCCCCAGTCCCTCCTCCGGTCTTCCCCGGTCTCTCCTCCGGTCTTCCCCGGCTCTACTTCGGCTTGCCTGGCCCTCCTTGGCGCCTCCTCTGACCCTGCTCGGCCCGTCCTCCGCCTCTCCTTGTCGTCCCCTGGCCCTGATCGTCCAGTCCTCTGCCGCTTGTTGGCCCGCCCTCCGTCCCTGCTTGGGCCGTTCTCCGGCCCTCCTCGCCCCCTCTTCAGCCCCTCTCCGCTCACACTCCGGCCTCTCCTCCACCCCTCTACCGCTTCCTCACGGAGCGTGATTGTGAAGGGCTCCCGCTGGGCAGGGGTAACACAGGGGTAGGTGCGCTGAAACGGTCCGCCGGGTGACGCCGTTATCCACAACCCGCAGGTTATCCACGGAACTTGACGACTCGCGGCAGAATCTGCGTGAGCCGTCTAACGTCGGTGGGCATGACGCAACAATCACTCTCCGCAACCACCCCTGGCGGGCCTGTCGCCGCCTCCGACGCTGATTCCGGCCTCTGGCCCGGCCTCGACTCCGATCTCGATGCCGGTCAGCGGTCCGGCCTCGTTCCGGACCCGGCCGCTGGCCGTGACGCCGGGGTCGACCCGGACTTCGGCTCAGGGATCGTTCCCGGTCCGCTGCCGGACCGTCCGTCTCGCCGCCGAGCGATGCGTATGACGGTACGAGGCAGGTCGGCCCGGCGCGCGGAGACCGCGGCGGCGGTACGTGCACGGGCCGAGGCGCTGTTCCGAGGACCACCGGAGCCGGATCGCCGGGCGGGCCCGCCGGATCGTCGGGTGAACCCACCGGATCGTCGGGTGGACCCATCGGATCGTGAGGTGGGTCCATCGGATCGCCCGACGGGACCAGAGGCCGCAGGGGACGACGATCCGGCAGTGGACCCGCCCCAGGAGCGCCCGCCGGACGCACGCCCTGCCCACCCCGGGCCTATCGCCCGCCTGTGCCTCGCCGTTCGGGAACGGCTGCCGCTGTGGGTGCAGATGAGATGCGCGATCGACCCGAGGGCGCTGGCCGCCTTGGTCGTGGTGTTCCTGGTGGCGGTGGTTCTCGCGGTTCACCACTTCTGGGCGGCCCGGCCCCAGCCCGTACGGGCCCCGGCCGCCACACAGGCCACACCGGCGCCGGCCCCGGCTCCGGCGCCGCGGCCCCAGGTGACGGCGTCGGCCGGTGTGCCGGCGGCCGCCACGGGGCGCCTCCTCGTGGTCGACGTCGTCGGAAAGGTGCACCGGCCCGGTATCCACCGGCTGCCACCCGGGGCCCGGGTCGCCGATGCGCTGCGGGAGGCGGGTGGTGTGCTGGACGGCGCGAACCTCCGCGGACTGAACCGGGCGCGGCTGCTGGTCGACGGCGAGCAGATCGGCGTGGACGCGCCGGGGGCGGGGCCGGGCGCGGTGGGTCAAGGCGCGGGCCTGGGAGGGGTGCCTGGCGCCGGGTCTGGCTCGTCGGCGTCCGGAGCCGGGGCGGCCAGCGGCGTATCGTCCGGCAGCGCCGGGGCCTCCGTCGGTACGGGCGGTACGGGCGCCGGAGCCACCCCCGTGAGCCTCAACTCCGCGACCGTGGAACAGCTCGACGCCCTTCCTGGAGTCGGCCCCGTCCTGGCCCGGCACATCATCGAATACCGCACCGCACACGGTGGATTCACCTCCGTGGAACAGCTCCGTGACGTGAACGGCATCGGCGACCGACGCTTCGCCGACCTGCGCCCTCTGGTCCAGCCATGACAACCGACCGTGCCACGCTGCACCCACCGCCACCCGCCCCCGAAGCCGCCACCGACGGCCCGGTCCATCCCGACCACCCAGTTCACGCCGACCCCTCAGACCGCGCCGACCACCCCGCTCACGCCGGCTCGGACTACCCCGACCATGCTGGCTCGGACCACCCCGACCGCACCCCCATCCACGCCACCGCGTCCTCCCCCTACGGTGCCGCCGACCCTCGGCAGGACGAAGGTGTCGATCTTCGCCTGGTCGGGCCCGCGCTCGCGGCCTGGGGTGCGGCGGCGCTGGCCCTGGGGTGGTCCGGCGGTGCGGTGGCAGCGGTCTGTGTGGTGGCGGTGGTGGTGGCGGGGCTCGTGGTGCTCGGTGCGGTCCGTCGGCCGGACCGGCGGGTCGCCGGAGCGTTGGTCGCCCTCGCCGCGATCTTGCTGAGCGCGGTCGCAGGAGCCGCTTCCGCCGCACTGCACGCGGCTGACACACGGCGCGGACCGCTGCCCGAGCTGGCACGCCGGGACGCCCCGGTCACGGCCGAGGTGGAAGTGACCGGCGACCCGCGGCTGACCCGCCCACGGGTGCGCGGCGCTCAACAGGCGCCTCCGTCGGTCGTGTTCACCGCTGACGCACTTCGTGTCAGTGCGGCGGACGGCGCGGTCACCACCACCCGCACTCCCGTCCTGGTCGTCGTGCAACGTACGAAACAGCTCTCCACCTGGCAGCATCTGCTGCCGTCGACCCGCATCCGTATCGCGGCCCGCGCCGGTACACCTCTCCAATCGACCGACGGCATTGCCGCCGTCCTGAGGGTGACCGCGGGCCCCGGCCCCCAAGTGGTGCGCGCGCCCGACGCCTTGCAGCGCTTCGCCGGTGATCTACGGGCCGGCCTCCGCGCGGCCACCGACGATCTGAGCCCCGACGCCCGCGCGCTGCTCCCGGGCCTGGTGGTCGGCGACACCTCGCGCGTCCCGCCCGACCTCGACGATGCCTTTCGCGCCACCGACCTGACCCATTTGCTCGCCGTCTCCGGAAGCAATCTGACCATCCTGCTCGTCCTGCTCATCGGCCCGCCCCACCTCTCCGTACGGGCCGAACGCCGTGGCCTGGCGCCGCTCCTGGGCCTCTCGCTGCGCACGACCGCCCTCGTCGGCGGCTCGGTCGCGCTCGCCTTCGTGATCGTCTGCCGACCCGACCCCAGCGTGCTGCGGGCCGCCGCCTGTGGCCTGATCACGCTGCTCGCGATCGGTACGGGACGCCGCCGTTCCCTCGTCCCCGCCCTCGCCGCCGCGGTTCTGGTGCTGGTGCTCTACGACCCCTGGCTCGCCCGGAGTTACGGCTTCCTGCTCTCTGTACTGGCCACCGGCGCGCTGCTCCTCCTCGCCCCTCGCTGGAGCGCCGCCCTGCAACGTCGCCGGGTGCCGCCGCGCCTCGCCGAGCTGATCGCCGCGGCAGCCGCGGCGCAGGCGGTCTGTGCGCCCGTCATCGTGGTGCTCGCCGCCCGCGTCGGCCTCGTCGCCGTGCCCTGCAACCTGCTGGCCGAACTGGCCGTCGCCCCGGCCACCGTGCTGGGTTTCGCGGCGCTCGCCACCGCTCCGTTGGTTCCGCCCCTGGCTAAGGCGCTGGCCTGGTGTGCCGGCTGGCCGACCGAGTGGATCGCCGGTGTCGCCCGTACGGGAGCGGCGCTGCCCGGCGCGGAGTTGGGCTGGCCGGGCGGCTGGGGCGGTGCGCTGCTGCTCGTGGCCGTCACGGTCGCAGGCGTACTGGTGGGGCGCCGGCTGCTGCGCCGACCCTGGCTGTGCGTCCTCGGCGTATTGACCCTGCTGGTCGCGGTGCTGCGCCCGGCGCCGCTCACCCGCGTCCTCATCGGCTGGCCGCCGCCGGGGTGGCGCGCCGTGGCCTGTGACGTGGGGCAGGGCGACGGCCTGGTCTTCAGCGCAGGGGAGGGGACCGCCCTGGTCGTGGACACCGGCCCGGAGCCGGCCGCCATCGATCACTGCCTGACCGACCTGGGAGTACGCCGCATCGCGCTCATCGTTCTCACGCATTTCCATGCCGATCACGTCAGCGGGCTGCCCGGCGCCCTGCGCGGGCGCTCGGTCGGCGCCATCGAGACCACGACCCTGCCCGAACCACCCGGCCAGGCCGCCTTCGTACGCCATACGGCAGCGGCCGCCGGAGTGCCGGTGATCGCTGCCGCGCCCGGGGAGCGGCGCAGCGCGGGGCCGCTGAGCTGGCAGGTTCTGTGGCCGCCCGTCACCGACCCCGGCGATCCCGCCTTCTCCCGCGCCTCCTTCCGCGCGGTCGAGGGCCCGAACGACGCCAGTGTCACGCTGCTGCTGCGCACCGCGGGCCTGACGTTCCTCCTGCTGGGCGACCTCGAACCGGTGGCCCAACAAGCTCTGTCGGCCGCGCATCCGGAGCTGACCGCCGTGGATGTGCTCAAGGTCGCCCACCACGGTTCCGGGTACCAGGATCCGTGGCTGATACGCCGTCTGGCGCCGCGCGTCGCCCTGATCAGCTGTGGTGCGGGCAATCCGTACGGCCATCCGGCGCCGCGCACCGTCCAGGCGCTGCGTTTCCAGGGCGCGAGGGTGCTGCGTACGGACACCGACGGTGCCGTCGCGGTCCTGGGCGGCCGGGACCGGCTCACCACCACCGTCAGGAATGGCAGGCGGAGCCGGGGGCGGCCGACTGGTCGGCGCAGGGCACGTGCCGGTACTTGCGCAGGATGTTCTTCGCCGTGTCGGAGTCCATGAACGCGCGGAACTTGGCGGCGAGCGAGCCGTCCTCGGGCTGCCCGTACGTGTAGAGGTACTCCACCGTCCAGAAGGGATAGTTACGTTGTCCACCCCACTCGATGTCGGGCTCGCGCCCGTTCAGCCGGATGCCGACCACCCGCGGGTGCTTGGCCGCCGCGTACACCTCCGCGTATCCGATGCCTCCCGGCACGCGGCCCACCGCGTCCAGCAGGCTGCCGGTGCTGTTCACCTCGCAGCGCGTGACGCGTGCCGTCGCGTCCCGGTCCTTGCCGCTGCAGTCGTACGACGACACCGTGCCCGGCTCCGACCCGCGCAGCACGGTCGTCTCGAACGCCCGTCGGGTGCCCGAGGCGGCGTCCCGCCCGACGATGCCGACCGGCAGGTCGTTGCCGCCGAGCTGCTTCCAGTTGGTGTACCGGCCGTCGTAGATGCCGCGCAGTTGCTCGGTGGTGAGGTTGTCGACGCCGGTCCGCTCGTTCACGACCAGGGCGAGCAGGATGACGCCGACGCGACGGCCCTCCAGCCTGCGGTAGATGGAGGGCGCGGCCACGTCCGACACGGCGAGGAAGGCCGGTCCGCCGCCCGGCGCGGATGTGCCCGCCTTGCTCAGCCGCCCCAGCCCGGACAGGCTGCCGCTCTCCGCCACATCGATCCGCGCGCCCCGGCAGCGCGCCTCGTACTGATCGGCGATCTCCCGCATCGGCGGCGCGAAGGCCGTGGAGCCGTCGACGGTCAGCCGCCCGGTGGCGCACTCCGCGTTCACCACGACCGTCTGCCTGTTGAGCAGCAGTCCGCTGAGCAGGCCGACGAGGATGATGCACACGCCTCCCAGGGCGAGGCTCAGTTTGCGCGGGCCCCAGCGCTGAGTGTTGCGGCGGATCCGCCCGCCGCTGATGAACCCGCCGACGACGACCTCGCTCGGGCGGCTCCCGTCACCGCCCCCACTCCCTTCGTCCGCCGACAGCAGCACCAGCAGCTTGAAGTGATTGCGCTTGTTCAGCGGCACTTTGGGGACGACGAGACGGCCGCCGCTGTGCCGCAGGCCGCCGCCGTTGCGGGTCAGCATGCCCACCAGGTCCGGCGGATTGGCGTCCGGCACCTCCACCCCGATGACCGTGCGACCGGTGAACTCGACCGTCAGCGGCTCCTGGTAGTCCTGCCGCACGATGTCCTTGCCGCCGTCGTTCTCGAAGCGCAGCAGCGCCAGCGTGGCATCGGTGATCTCCTGGTCCCGCCGGAGCAGCCGCAACTGTACGAGGCTGTGCGCGTCCCGCGGGTTCATGCCGATCGCGGTGTCCATCTGGACGCGATAGCCGATGCGCTTGCGGCCCGGCAGGAACCGCTCCACGGCCCAGAGCACGGCGGTGACGACGAGCCCGGCCGCGGCGAGGAGCGTCTCGGTGTCCGGCAGGGTCACGACTACCTCGCACAGCTGATCGGATGGCGGAATGCCTGCAATGTAGGGACGCCCCGGGGTGCCCGGGAGGGCTTCGGCAACCCGTCACCAGAGGTTCATCCACCGTCCCTGCGGCCGGAGGCCGTGGCAGTCCCGCCGTATCCCGCGACCCCTGGAATCAGGACCTGTAGGCTCCAGAAATATGAGGATGAGCGAGGGCGTCGAGTGGGCCCTGCACTGCTGTGTGACCCTGGCCTGGCTCGGCGACGAGCGGCCGGTGTCGACAGCGCGGCTGGCCGCCTCCTTCGAACTGCCCCCGGCCTACCTGAACAAGCGCCTCCAGGCGCTGGTACGGGCCGGCGTCCTGTCCTCGACCCCCGGCGCCCGCGGCGGCTTCCGGCTGGCCCGGCCGCCCGAGCGGATCACCCTGATGGACGTCGTCGCCGCCATCGAGGGCACCGAAGACGTCTTCCGGTGTACGGAGATCCGCCGCCGGGGCTCCGGCGCCGAGGCGCCCGACCGGGACTTCCGCCGCCCCTGCGGCATCTCCACCGCGATGCGCAAGGCCGAGCTGGCCTGGCGCCGCGAGCTCGCCGGACAGACCCTCGCCGACATCCTGGCCGGCACCCCGGGATCGGCTGCGGAACGCACCCGCCGCTGGTTCGCCACCGAGAGGACGAGCACCTGATGGACGACCGGCAGCCGCGCTCCGAGTCGGTACCGACGGAACCGCACGCGCCCCAGAAGCCCGAGACGCCACAAGCGTCCCCGGCACCGCAGTCCGGGGGCGAGGCGCCGTTCGCCCGGCCCTCGGACGCCGAGCGGATGCGTACCGAACCGCTCGACCCGGCGCGGACCGACGCCTACCTCCGGCGCCTCGGCGCCACCCGCCCGGCGACGCCCGACGCCGAGGCGCTGCGCGACCTCCACCTGCGGCATCTGCGGGCGGTCCCCTTCGAAAACCTCTCCGTGCACCTCGACGAGGACATCGCCCTGGACCCCAAGGCGCTGGTGGACAAGATCGTCGGGGGCTCGCGCGGCGGCTTCTGCTATGAACTCAACGGCGCCTTCGCCGCCCTGCTCCGCGCCCTCGGCTACCGGGTCGAGCTCCTCGCCGCCCGGGTCTTCGGCCCGGACGGCCCCGGCATCCCGTACGACCACCTCGCGCTGCGCGTCCACGGCGGAGACGGGCACGACGGGCCGTGGCTCGCCGACATCGGCTTCGGCAGGAACAGCCATCACCCGCTGCGCCTGGACAGCCGCGAGGAACAGCCCGACCCGGCCGGGGTGTTCCGCATCGAGGAGACCGCCGACGGCGACCTCGACGTCCTGCGGGACGGCCTGCCGCAGTACCGGCTCGAACAGCGGCCGCGCGCCCTGGCGGACTTCGCGGCGGGCTGCTGGTACCACCGCACCTCGCCGGAGTCGCACTTCACCCGGTCCCTGGTCTGCTCCCGGCTGACGGAGTCCGGCCGCGTCACGCTCTCCGGCCGTACGCTCGTGACCACGGCCGCCGACGGCAGCCGCGAGGAGCGCGAACTGACCGACGCCGAGGTGCTCCCCGCCTACCGAACCCACTTCGGCATCACGCTGGACCGGATACCGGTGCTGCGGGGCTGACGGCGGCCCGGCCCGCGCGGCATCGCGTACGTGCACGCCGTACCGGCGCCGCGTGCCTGCCCCGTACCTGCCCCCGTACGTCCTGCTCGGCCTTCGTCGGCCCTCGGCCTACTCGGCTTCCAGCCAGCCCTCGTACTCATCGGCCAGGGCGTCCAGCTTCGCCGGGTCGTGGACGCCCTTCGGGTCCTCGACCACCACCAGCCACTGGGCGTCCTCGGCGTCGTCCTCGCCCGCCAGGGCGTCCCGTACGAGCTGGGGTTCCTCCATGACGCCGAAGCGCTCGGCCAGTGCCTCGGCGACCTCCTCGGCGGAGTCGCGGTCGGGCAGCACCAGAACATGTCGTACATCGCTCACCCGGACATTGTCCGGCAGCGCGGGGCGAGGGCCGAACGGCGCTGTCAGTGGGGCGTGGGATGCTGGACCGCGATGGCCAGGAAGACAGCAAACGACGACCCGCTCGCGCCGATCACGATCGCCGTGGGCCAGGAGGACCTGCTCCTGGACCGCGCCGTGCAGCAGGTGGTGGCGGCGGCCCGCGCCGCCGACGCGGACACCGATGTGCGTGACCTCACGCCCGACCAGGTCCAGCCCGGCACGCTCGCCGAGCTGACCAGCCCCTCGCTGTTCGCCGAGCGCAAGGTCGTGGTGGTCCGGAACGCCCAGGACCTGTCCGCGGACTCGGTCAAGGACGTCAAGGCGTACCTCGGCGCCCCCGTCGAGGAGATCACGCTGGTGCTGCTGCACGCCGGCGGCGCCAAGGGCAAGGGCCTGCTGGACGCCGCCCGCAAGGTCGGCGCGCGGGAGATCGCCTGCCCCAAGATGACCAAGCCCGCCGACCGCCTGGCGTTCGTGCGCGGCGAGTTCCGTACGGCCGGCCGCTCCGCCACCCCCGAGGCGTGCCAGGCACTGGTGGACGCGATCGGCAGCGACCTGCGCGAGCTGGCCTCGGCCTGCTCGCAGCTGGTCGCCGACATCGAGGGCACGATCGACGACGCCATCGTCGGCCGCTACTACCGCGGCCGGGCCGAGGCGTCCAGCTTCACCGTCGCGGACCGCGCCGTGGAGGGCCGGGCCGCCGAGGCCCTGGAGGCGCTGCGCTGGGCCATGTCGACGGGCGTCGCCCCCGTCATGATCACCAGCGCGCTCGCCCAGGGCGTCCGCGCCATCGGCAAGCTGGCCTCCGCCCCGCGCGGCGCCCGCCCCGGCGACCTCGCCCGCGAGCTGGGCATGCCGCCCTGGAAGATCGACCGGGTGCGGCAGCAGATGCGCGGCTGGTCGGCGGACGGCGTCGCCACGGCGCTGCTCGCGGTGGCCGAGGCCGACGCGGGGGTCAAGGGCGGCGGCGACGACCCCGAGTACGCGCTCGAAAAGGCCGTCGTCACGATCGCCCGCGCGGCCCGCTCCCGCTGATTCGCTCCCGCTGAGGGGTGGGGGAGGGGGAAGCGCAGGTCCCGCGCTGTGAGTGCCGCGTGGGCGGCGCTACGTATGAGCGTTGCCGGGGCCATCGCTGCTCGGCGGCCTATGGCTCCACGGGGCCCTGCCGGGGCTACCGCCCACCGGGCCTCCCGTCGGGACCGCCGCCTCCCGATCCTGCCGGGGCTACCGCCCACCGCCCCTGCCGGGACCACCGCCCACCGGGCCTGACGGGACCACCGCTCGGCGGGCCTTGCCGGGGCTACCGCCCACCGGCCCCTGCCAGGACCACCGCCCACCAAGCTCTCCCAGAACCACCCCCGCCCACCGCCCCTACCGAGGCCGCTGTCCGCCGGATCCCGCAGGGGCCACCGCCCACCGCCCTTGCCCGGACCGCCAGCCCCCGCACCACCCCCGGCCCGGCCCCCCGCCCCCTCATCCCCCCAACTTCCGCAACGTCTCCCCCGCGCTGCTCTTGAGCATTCCGGCGACCTGGTCGGTCGTCGGTGGCTTGGTCGAGGTGGTGCGGGAGGTGTAGCTCGACCATGTGATCTGGTAGGTCATCCAGCCGTCGCGGACGCCGAGGATCACGTATGAGCCGCTGCTGTCGTCGGACCGGCTGACGAGGTACGCCTCGTCGCCGATGCCGGACACCGGTGTGACCTTGTACGCGATCGAGCCGCGCTGGCTCTCGTACGCGCGGTAGCCGTCCGCGAACTCCGCCGTCGGGTCGGTCTTCTTGTGCAGGGTGGCGGCGCTGTAGACCCAGGTCGAGGAGTAGTCGTTGCTGCCCGCGTCGGATGCCTTCAGCTCGGCGTTGCACCACATCGAGTCGACCGCGCCCTGCTGCACGCCGCTGTACTGCGGGTTCTGCGCGCTGCTGCCCGACGCGCCGGACGACGAGGACGAGCTGCCGGCCGGTTTGATCTTGTAGTTCGAGCTCTCGAAGGGCGTGAACGAGGTGCGGTTGCACAGGTCGGACGTGTACGAGTAGCCCGCCAGATCGGGGTCGGGCTGCGCCTCTTCGAACGCGCCGGCCGCGAAGAGGATCGCGCCGCCCATCGCCGACGCGGCGACCGCCCCGCCGAGCGCCCACAGCCAGTGCTGTGTACCCCCGCCCCCGGAACCGCCCGCCACCCCACCGGGCCCACCAGACCCACCAGGCCCTCCGGAAACGCCGGGCCCTCCGGAAACACCAGGCCCGACCGCTCCCGCACCCGCTCCCGTACCCGCCTGCTGCGGCCCCCCGCCCGCCGGATAGCCGTAAGCACCACCCACGCCGGGCCCCACGCCGGGCCCTGCACCGGGCCCAGCCCCCGCCCCATACGGCCCCTGCTGCGGCACCCCCGAACCAAAGGCCCCAGGCCCAGGCTGTGGCTGCGCATACGGATTGTTCGGATCCCCCGGAATCGACATGCGCGGCAGCGTAGCCGACCGGGACGGCACCCAGGCCCCCGCGGTGACCGGGACCACAGCCACCCCGCCGAACGCGCCGTCGCGCGCGCCCGTACGACCCCTGGCGCCCCCATAACAACAACGGACCCCGCGGCACCCTGGGGAAGGGCGACCGCGAGGTCCGTCGTTTCAAGCTGTGTGTGCGCCGTACCCGCGTGGCGAACGCTGGCCGTGTGCGGCGCGGTGGTGCACCGGAAGGAGCGGAGAGAGGGGCCGCTGGGCCCTTACCGGCAGAGGTGGTGCGTCAAGAACGGGGTTCAGCCCTTGAGGGCCGCGACCTTCTTGGCCAGCGCCGACTTCTTGTTGGCGGCGGCGTTCTTGTGGATGACACCCTTGCTGACGGCCTTGTCCAGCTTCTTGGCGGCCTCGGCCTGGGCGGTGGCGGCCTTCTGCAGGTCACCGGCCTCCACGGCCTCACGGGTGCGACGGATCGCGGTACGCAGCGAGGACTTCACAGCCTTGTTGCGCTGCCGAGCCTTCTCGTTGGTCTTGATCCGCTTCATCTGGGACTTGATGTTCGCCACGAAAGAGCCTTTTCAGGTTCGTTGGATTACGAGTCGCGCCTCGCACGAGAGAGTGCACAAAGCGCAGTGGACCAGGCTACCAGCAGCCTCCACAGCCTCCCAAACCGGACCAGGACCGCCGCGCATGGGACGATGGGGGAGACGAAAAACAACCGAGTCCCGCCTACCCGCGTTCTCTGAATGGACCCTGCGTGCCCGCGACCCCTACGAACGTGCCGGAGCCGAGCCGTACCGACCCGGCTCTCATCCGTAACTTTTGCATCATCGCGCACATCGACCACGGCAAGTCCACGCTCGCCGACCGGATGCTCCAGCTGACCGGCGTCGTTGAGCAGCGGCAGATGCGCGCGCAGTACCTCGACCGCATGGACATCGAGCGCGAGCGCGGCATCACGATCAAGTCCCAGGCGGTCCGGCTGCCCTGGGCCCGCTCCGACGAGGACGGTGGCGCGACCCACATCCTCAACATGATCGACACCCCGGGCCACGTGGACTTCACCTACGAGGTCTCGCGTTCCCTCGCCGCGTGCGAGGGCTGCATCCTCCTCGTGGACGCGGCCCAGGGCATCGAGGCGCAGACCCTCGCCAACCTGTACCTGGCGATGGAGCACGACCTCCAGATCATCCCGGTGCTGAACAAGATCGACCTGCCGGCCGCGCAGCCCGAGAAGTTCGCCAAGGAGCTGGCCAACCTCGTCGGCTGCGAGCCCGAGGACGTGCTGAAGGTCTCCGCGAAGACCGGCGAGGGCGTCGCCGAGCTGCTCGACAAGGTCGTCCGCGACGTGCCGGCCCCGGTCGGCGTCAAGGACGCGCCGGCGCGCGCGATGATCTTCGACTCGGTCTACGACGCGTACCGCGGCGTCGTGACGTACGTGAAGGTCGTCGACGGCACGCTCAGCAAGCGCGAGCGCATCAGGATGATGTCCACCGGCGCCGCCCACGAGCTGCTGGAGATCGGCACGAACTCGCCCGAGATGACGGCCGCCGACGGCCTGTCCGTGGGCGAGGTCGGTTACCTGATCACCGGCGTGAAGGACGTCCGCCAGTCCAAGGTCGGCGACACGATCACCCAGCTCAGCAAGGGTGCCGACGAGCCGCTGGGCGGCTACAAGGACCCGAAGCCGATGGTCTTCTCCGGTCTGTACCCGCTCGACGGCTCCGACTACCCGGAGCTGCGCGACGCGCTGGACAAGCTCCAGCTCAACGACGCCGCGCTGGTCTACGAGCCGGAGACCTCCGCGGCCCTCGGCTTCGGCTTCCGCGTCGGCTTCCTGGGTCTGCTGCACCTGGAGGTCATCCGCGAGCGCCTGGAGCGCGAGTTCGGCCTCGACCTGATCGCCACCGCCCCCAACGTGGTCTACCGCGTGGACATGGAGGACGGCGCCGAGCACGAGGTCACCAACCCCAGCGAGTTCCCGACCGGCAAGGTCGACAAGGTCCACGAGCCGGTCGTACGGGCCACGATCCTGGCGCCCAGCGAGTTCATCGGCGCGATCATGGAGCTGTGCCAGAACCGCCGCGGCAACCTGCTCGGCATGGACTACCTCTCCGAGGACCGCGTCGAGATCCGCTACACCCTCCCGCTCGCCGAGGTCGTCTTCGACTTCTTCGACCAGCTCAAGTCCAAGACCCGCGGCTATGCCTCGCTGGACTACGAGCCCACCGGCGAGCAGGCCGCCGACCTGGTCAAGGTCGACATCCTGCTGCACGGCGACAAGGTCGACGCGTTCTCCGCGATCTGCCACAAGGACAAGGCGTACGCGTACGGCGTGCGGCTGGTCGCCAAGCTGCGCGAGCTGATCCCGCGGCAGAGCTTCGAGGTGCCGATCCAGGCCGCCATCGGCAGCCGGGTCATCGCCCGTGAGACGGTCCGCGCGATCCGCAAGGACGTGCTCGCCAAGTGCTACGGCGGCGACATCTCCCGTAAGCGGAAGCTGCTGGAGAAGCAGAAGGAAGGCAAGAAGCGGATGAAGATGGTCGGCAGCGTGGAGGTTCCGCAGGAAGCCTTCATCGCGGTGCTGTCCTCCGACTCCGACGGCGACGCCAAGGGCAAGAAGTAACCCGCCCGTAGTCCCGTCCCGCACGTCTCACACAGCCCCCGGCCGGTCCAGGCCGGGGGCTGCGTGCCGTGTACCCGTACGGAACGGCCGTCCGGGCCGTACGGCATCCGGGCGGTCGGCCGGGAAATCGGCGCGCAAACGGTTTCCCGGACGCGCGGCACGGCGTTGTCGTGGGTGGCAGCGGTGTTCCGGGCGCTCCAGGGGCGCGTCCGGGCGGCATGAGCGCCGTGCCGCCGAGGAGTCCGCGCCGGAAAGGGATACGGATGAAGTACGTCAAGGCCGCCGCGCTGCTGGCCGGCGCCGCGCTGTCGGTGGGCGCCGCCGCGCCCGCCTTCGCCACGCCCGCCTACGCCGACCGGACGGGGGCGGAGAAGTTCAAGAGCGGCGTCAGTGGAACGGCGGAGGACGTGCAGCGGGCCGTCACCTCCCTCGGTGACGGGGTGAAGAAGATCAACGGCACGCTGCGCGGCGACGAACGGGTCGGTCACATGATCGGCGATTCGGCCGCCTCGAACGCGCCCAGCGCCGACGGTATCGGGCTCCAGGCCGCTTCGATGGGGAGCTGAGGGCGCCGGGCCGTTGCACGCGCCGGGCCGTCGGCCCACCCCCGTAGCCACGACTCGAACCTGTCCGGGCCGGGCCCGTCGCGGCCCGCCCGGCACCTGGCCCCCGTACCGCGGGAACCGGCCCGCGCACCCCGGAAAGCCCCCGCCGGGGCTCTCTTCCCGCCCGCCCCGGCCGAAATATGTACCCGCCAAGCATCGCGCTGGTCACATCCTGAACCAGTCGGTCGCAGCCCCTTACGCCATGGCGCGACGCGTTCTAGTCTGATCACTGCTCGAAGGTTACTCGCGAGTCACCAGCAACGTAGCGGGCCCCGGAGGATGCCGTGACGGACACCCAGACGCTGATCGAGAACCGGCCACCTTCCGTGGCGACCCTCTTCCTGGAGCGTGTCGCAGCCACCCCCGACCACGAGGCGTACCGCTATCCGGTGCCGTCCGCCGCGGGCCGGGGACCCGACGACTGGAAGGTGCTGAGCTGGGCCGATGCCGCCCGGCGGGTGTACGCGGTGGCTGCCGGGCTGATCTCGCTGGGGGTGCGGCCCGAGGAGCGGGTGGCGCTCGCGTCGAGTACGCGCGTCGAGTGGATCCTCACCGACCTCGGCGTGCTGTGTTCCGGCGCGGCCACCACGACCGTCTACCCCAGCACCAACGCGGACGAGACGGCGTTCATCCTCGCCGACTCCGGCAGCCGGGTCCTGATCGCCGAGGACGCGGGGCAGCTCGCCAAGGCCCGCGAGAAGCGCGCCGAGCTGCCGGAGCTGTCGCACGTCGTCGTCATCGAGGAGGCCGGCGCGCAATCCGCCGAGGGGGACCCGGAGGACTGGGTGCTCTCCCTCGCCGAGCTGGAAAAACGCGGCGCGGCGTACCTGGAGAAGCATCCGGAGTGCGTCAAGGAGCAGGTCGCCGCGCTGCGGGCCGACCAGCTCGCGACGCTGATCTACACCTCGGGCACCACCGGCCGCCCCAAGGGCGTACGGCTGCCGCACGACTGCTGGGCGTACATGGCGCGTGCGATCCAGGCGACCGGCCTGGTCACCGAGGACGACGTGCAGTATCTGTGGCTGCCGCTGGCGCACGTCTTCGGGAAGGTGCTGACCGCCGGGCAGATCTCCGTCGGGCATGTGATCGCGGTGGACGGCCGGGTCGACAAGATCATTGAGAATCTGCCGGTGGTCCGGCCGACCTATATGGCGGCCGTGCCGCGGATCTTCGAGAAGGTCTACAACGGCGTGGTGGCCAAGGCCCGGGAGGGCGGCGCCGCCAAGTACAAGATCTTCCAGTGGGCGGCGGGCGTGGCCCGCGAGTACGCCAAGGCGTCCCAGGACAACTTCCGGCGCACCGGCAACGCCTCCGTCCCCTTCGCGCTCGGCGCCAAGCACAAGATCGCCGACGCGCTCGTCTACGCCAAGCTGCGCGAGGCGTTCGGCGGCCGGCTGCGCGCCGCGGTCTCCGGCTCCGCCGCCCTGGCGCCCGAGATCGGCTACTTCTTCGCGGGCGCCGGCATCCACATCCTGGAGGGGTACGGCCTGACCGAGTCCAGCGCGGCGAGCTTCGTGAACCCGGGCGAGGCGTACCGTACGGGCACGGTCGGCAAGCCGCTGCCCGGCACCGAGGTGCGGATCGCCGAGGACGGCGAGGTGCTGCTGCGCGGGCCCGGGATCATGGAGGGTTACCACGGGCTGCCGGAGAAGACGGCCGAGGTGCTGGAGTCGGACGGCTGGTTCCACACCGGCGACATCGGCGAACTGTCCCCGGACGGATACTTGCGCATCACCGACCGCAAGAAGGACCTGATCAAGACCTCCGGCGGCAAGTACATCGCGCCGGCCGAGGTCGAGGGGCAGTTCAAGGCGGTCTGCCCGTTCGTCTCCAATGTGCTGGTCCACGGCGCCAACCGGAACTTCTGCACCGCGCTGATCGCCCTCGACGAGCCGACGATCATGGGCTGGGCCGCCGAGCACGGGCTCAAGGGCAGGACGTACGCCGAGGTCGTGGGCGCGGAGCAGACCCGCGAGCTGATCGACGGGTACGTGGAGCGGGTCAACGAAGGGCTCCAGCGCTGGCAGCGGATCCGTAAGTTCCGGCTGCTGCCGCGGGACCTGGACATCGAGCACGGCGAGGTGACGCCCAGCCTCAAGATCAAGCGGCCGGTGGTGGAGCGGGCCTTCAAGGACCTGCTGGAGGAGATGTACGAGGGCGCGCGCGAGGCGTGAGACGGGCGGCGCGCGCCGGTACGGTCACCGGCACCCGGTGACCGTACCGGCGCGCGCCGTCTGGCGTGCCTGTCGCTGCCCGGCGCACCGGCCACCGGCCCGGCGCGCTCCTACCGCCCCCGCCGCAGGGAACGCACCGACTCCGCCATGCGCGCCACGCTCTCGCTCAGGTCGCGCTCGCCGGGGTCGTCGCTGGCGGAGAGGCGGCGCTCGATCTCGGAGATACGGTCCGCCAGTTCGCCCATCCGGGCGTTGTCCTGCTTGATGAGCCGGCGCAACTGCCGGTTCTTGCGGTGCAGATCGAGAAACACATTGACCTTGGCGCGCAGCACCCACGGGTCGAAGGGTTTCGTGAGGTAGTCGGCGGCGCCGGTCGAATAGCCGCGGAAGGCGAAGCCGGAATCGCTTTCCGTCCCGGTCAGGAAAATGATCGGGATGTCCTTGGTCTGGTCGAGACGTTTGATGTTGGAGGCGGTCTCGAAGCCGTCCATGCCGGGCATGAGAATGTCCAGCAGAACGACCGCGAATTCCTGCCGCAGCAGCGCTTTCATCGCCTCTTCTCCGGAGCGGGCCCGGACGAGGGGCTCGCCGAGCGAGCCCAGGACCGCTTCGAGGGCGGCGAGGTTGTCTTCCATGTCGTCGACAAGGAGGATGCCCGCCCGTTCGTCGGTCCCGTCGGTGTCGGGTGCATGGGTCATGATGGGCCTTCGATGCCTTGGGACCTCGAAGAGGTCGCGTCGGGGTCTTGCGTGCCTGATTCACCGCCCGGGGCCGGGGCGCCGGAGCCGTGCCGGGACAGAAGCTCGACGGCCACGGCCAGCAGACGGTCCACGTCGACGGGTTTGGGTACGTATTCGTTGGCTCCGCTCTCCAGGGATTGCTCGCGGTCCCCGGGCATCGCTTTCGCCGTCAGGACGATGACGGGCAGATTCGCGAACCGCGGTGTGCGGCGGATCGCGCGAATGGTTTCGTAGCCGTCCAGCTCCGGCATCATGATGTCCATCAGGACCAGATTGATGCCGGGATTCTTCTCCAGCATCGTGATGCCTTCCCGGCCGTGTTCGGCGTACAGCACCCGCATGCCGACCCGGCTCAGGACGTTCGTGAGAGCGAAGACATTACGGATGTCGTCGTCGACGACCAGGACCTGGCAGCCGGACAGCAAAGGGCCCGAGGGCCCGTTCACCCAGTCCTCCAGCCGGGCGCTGGTCGGCCACGGCGTGTCGTCGCGCGCGACGGGCGGGCCCGAACGCGGGGCGTGGCGCGGCGTCTTCGCCAGGTGCAGGGCGCCGTCCGCATGCTGCTCGGGGGCGACGGGCAGGGCGTCGAGCGGTTCGGCGTAACCGGGGCACTCGATGGGGACGTGCAGGGTGAAGATGCTGCCGACGCCGGGGCGGCTGCTCGCGGTGATCCGGCCGCCGAGCAGCCCCGCGATCTCCCGGCTGATCGACAGGCCCAGGCCGGTGCCGCCGTACTTGCGGTTGGTGGTCCCGTCCGCCTGCTGGAACGCCTCGAAGATGACCGGCAGTTTCTCCGGCGCGATGCCGATGCCGGTGTCCGTGACGGTGAAGGCGATCGACCCGTCGCCGGCGCGGTCCACCCGTAGATCGATCTTCCCGGCCGCGGTGAACTTCACCGCGTTGGACAGCAGATTGCGCAGCACCTGCTGGAGGCGCTGCTCGTCGGAGAACAGCTCCTTGGGGACGCTCTCGCTCACCGACACCTCGAAGGCCAGCCCCCGGTCGAGGGTCATCGGCCGGAAGGTGTCGTGGACGTAGTTGAGCAGCTTGATCAGCGGCAGCCGCTTGGGCCGTACGTCCATCCGGCCCGCCTCGATCTTGGACAGGTCGAGGATGTCGTTGATCAGCTGGAGCAGATCGGACCCGGCCCGGTGGATCGTGATCGCGAACTGCACCTCCTGCTCGTTCAGGTGCCCGTCCTGGTTGTCGGCGAGCAGCCGGGCGAGGATGAGCAGCGAGTTGAGCGGGTTGCGCAGCTCGTGCGACATGTTCGCCAGGAACTCGGACTTGTACTGGGACGAGCTGGCCAGCAGCGCGGCCTTCTCCTCCAGCTCCTCGTTCGAGCGCTGCAGCTCCGCCTGGCGCCGCTGGAGCTCGCCGGTGCGCTCCTGGAGCTGACGGGCCAGCCGCTGGGACTCGCCGAGCAGCGATTCCGTACGGGAGTTGGCGACGATGGTGTTGATGGCCACGCCGATGGTGTTCACGAACTGGTCGAAGAAGGCCAGGTGCACGTCGGAGAAGCGGGAGAAGGACGCCAGCTCGATCACGCCGAGCGTCTGGTCCTCGAAGAGCACCGGGATGATGACGAGGGTCGCCGGCTTCGCCTCGCCCAGCCCGGAATTGATCTTGATGTAGTCGGGCGGCGCGTCCTCCACCAGGATCCGCTTCTTCTCCAGCGCGGCCTGGCGCACCAGACCGTGGTCCAAGGAGCCGGGCGTGTCCAGCGTGGCGTCCTGGGACGAGCCGTACCCGGCGATGAACGCCAGCTGCAGGTCCTCGCGGTCGGTGTCGGCCAGGAAGAAGGCCCCGTACTGGGCGTTCACCAGCGGCGTCAGCTCCCGCAGGATCAGGTCGGCGACCTCCATCAGGTCGCGGTGGCCCTGCATCAGAGCCGCCAGCCGGGCCAGGTTCGACTCCAGCCAGTCCTTGGCACGGGTGGTCTCGCGGAGGTTGGAGACCATCAGGTTGATGTTGTCGCGCAGCTCGGCGACCTCGCCCTGGGTCTCGACGGTGACCGTACGGGTCATGTCGCCGGACGCCACCGCGGAGGCCACCTCGGCGATCGCCCGCACCTGGGTGGTGAGGTTGGACGCCAGCTCGTTGACGTTCGTCGTCAGGCGCTTCCAGGTGCCGTACACGCCCTCGACCCGGGCCTGGCCGCCCAGCTGCCCCTCGCTGCCCACCTCGCGGGCGACCCGGGTGACCTCCGACGCGAACGACGACAAAGTGTCGACCATCGTGTTGAGGGTCGTCTTCAGCTCCAGGATCTCGCCGCGCGCGTCCACGTCGATCTTCTTGGACAGGTCGCCCTGCGCGACGGCGGTGGCCACCAGGGCGATGTTGCGCACCTGGGTGGTCAGGTTGGACGCCATGAAGTTGACGTTGTCGGTGAGGTCCTTCCAGACGCCGGAGGCGCCGCGCACCTGGGCCCGGCCGCCGAGGTTGCCTTCCGTGCCGACCTCGCGGGCCACCCGCGTCACCTCGTCGGCGAACGCCCGCAGCTGCTCCACCATCGAGTTGACGGTGTCCTTGAGCTCCAGGATCTCGCCGCGTGCGTCGACCGTGATCTTCTTCGACAGGTCGCCGTCGGCCACCGCGGTGGTCACCTGCGCGATGTTGCGCACCTGGGAGGTGAGGTTGGACGCCATGAAGTTGACGTTGTCGGTGAGGTCCTTCCAGACGCCGGAGGCGCCGCGCACCTGGGCCTGCCCGCCGAGGTTGCCTTCCGTACCGACCTCGCGCGCGACCCGGGTGACCTCGTCGGCGAAGGCGGAGAGCTGGTCGACCATCGTGTTGATCGTCGACTTCACCTCCAGGATCTCGCCCTTCGCCTCCACCGTGATCTTGCGGCCCAGGTCGCCCTCCGCGACCGCCGTCGCCACCAGGGCGATGTTGCGCACCTGAGAGGTGAGGTTGTCGGCCATGAAGTTGACGTTGTCGGTGAGGTCTTTCCAGACGCCGGAAACCCCGCGTACGTGGGCCCGGCCGCCGAGCCGCCCGTCGGTGCCGACTTCGCGCGCGACGCGGGTGACCTCGTCGGCGAAGGCGGAGAGCTGGTCGACCATCGTGTTGACGGTCAGCTTCAGCTGGAGGATCTCGCCGCGCGCGTCCACCGTGATCTTCTGGCTGAGATCGCCGTTGGCCACGGCCGTGGTGACCTGCGCGATGTTGCGCACCTGGCTGGTGAGGTTGGACGCCATGAAGTTGACGTTGTCGGTGAGGTCCTTCCAGACGCCCGACACGCCCCGTACCTGCGCCCGGCCGCCCAGTTGCCCTTCGGTGCCGACTTCGCGGGCGACGCGGGTGACTTCGTCGGCGAAGGCGGAGAGCTGGTCGACCATCGTGTTGACGGTGAGCTTCAGCTCCAGGAGTTCGCCGGCCGCCTCGACCGTCACCTGACGGGTCAGGTCGCCGCGCGCCACCGCCGTCGTCACCAGCGCGATGTCGCGCACCTGGGCGGTCAGCCGGGCCGCCATGGTGTTGACCGCCTCGGTCACGTCCCGCCAGCTCCCGGACAGCCCGGCCACCTTGGCACGCCCGCCGAGCCGGCCTTCCGTACCGGACTCGCGGGCCACCCGGGTGACCTCGCCGGTGAACAGCGACAGCTGGTCGACCATGCGGTTGACCGCCCGGCCGAGCCGCCGGCGGTCGCCGCGCAGCGGTCGGTTGCCGTCGTGGAGGTCCACCCGCTGGGTCAGATCGCCGCCCGCCACCGCGTCCAGCACCTGGGTGGCCTGGTTCGTCGGGATGACCAGCGCGTCGATGATGGCGTTGGCGGCCTGTACGGAGGTGGCCCAGGTGCCCGGGCCCGGGCTGGCGGACATCCGTTCGTCCAGCCTGCCCTGGCGTACGACCTCCGACCGGAGGCGTAACAGCTCGTCGGACAGGTGCTGGTTGCGGGCGGCTATCTGGTTGAACACCGCGGACAGTTCGGCCACCAGACCTTCTTGCGCCCCTGGCAGTCGAGTCCGGAAATCTCCGGCCGCCATTGACGTCAAGGCGGTCAGAAGTGGTCGCAAGTCAGCCGCGCGGACCACATCACCACTGGACTCCAGGGACACTCGGGGCACTGCCGAATCGACCGCCATGGCTTCCCACTTCAGTAACTCGGTGCTTATGGGTGCGCTCAGTCTGTCACTCTGGGGTGGCGTATTCGGCGCTATTGCGGAACTGCTCGGGAGTTGCTCAATGCGGACGACAACTTCGTCGGACAGGGACGTCCCGGACCGGGGCGCCGCGGTGGCCCGGGAGCGGCCCCGCCCTTGCGACGGCGCGCCCGGCGGGTCGGCGACCTCCGGCGGCACCCCTGCGGGGGCCGCCCCGGCGATCAAGGCCCGGACGAGTCCGCAGGTCATGACCGAAGCGGCTGCCGACAGGCCTCGGGCGGAGCGTTCCGGCGGGCTTCTCGAAGGGGGCGGGCCGGTGGGTTTCCGCAAGGAAGCGGCCACGAAGGCGGCCCGCCCGACGAATTCGGCCAGGGGAACGGGGGCTGTACGGATGAAGGATTCGGTCACGGACGGGGGAGCGGGGACAGCGGGTGGCGGGGATGGTGGGGCCGAGGGGGCCGGGCCGGAGGGCGGTGTTCCGGAGGGCGCGGGGCGAAAGGGTGTGAGGCGGGAGGGCTCGGACTCGGAGGGCGGTGTACGGGGAGGGGACGCCCGCCAGCCCGGTACCCGTCAGCCCGGTACCCGTCAGTCCGGCAGCCGGAAGTCCGGTACCGGTACCGGTACCCGTAAGCCGGGCACCAGTAAGTCCGGTGCCCGGAAGGCCGCCGGTTCCGAGGAGGCTGCCGTACGGGGAGGGGGCGCCCGTAAGCCCCGCACCCGGAAAGCCGCCGCTCCCGAGGAACCCGGTACGGAGCCTGCCACCCGGAAACCCGGCGCCTCTGGAGCCCCCGCAGCCCGGAAATCCGGCGCCTCCGGAGATCCCGCCGCTCGGAAACCCGGCGCCTCCGAAGATCCCGCCGCCCGGAATCCCGGCGCCTCTGAAGCCCCCGCCACCCGGGAGACCGTCACCCGGGAGCCCGTCACCCAGCAGAACCCCACCCAGGGCTCCGTCCAGCACCCCACCCCTGCCGAAGCCCCCGGCTCCGACCCCGCCCCCGCCCCCATAAACCCCACCTCCGCCCCCGGCACCGTTTCCGCCGCTCTTCCGGAGGCGCCCGATCCGCCCGCGGCGCCGCCGGCCGGTGGGCCGCGTCGGGAGCGGCGCGGGCCGGCCACCCGTGATCAACGCGGCGGTCAGGGCGCGCGCGAGGGACGGGGCGGCCGGGCCCGGCGTAACTGGCGTGACCGCTGTGACGCCCGGGACAGCGTCCGCCGGTCGAGCCTGCCCGGCAATCCGCGGGCCGCCGCCGCGGCCCGCCAGTTCGTACGCGCCGTACTGGCCGACTGGCTCGTCCGGTCGCTGCCCGGCGCCGACACCATCGGCGACCGCCTCGCCGACGAAGCGGTCCTGCTGGTCAGCGAGCTGGTCACGAACGTCGTCGTGCACGCCGGGACCACCGTCGAGCTGCTGTGCCGCCTGGAGACCGAGCCGACGCCGGACGGCGGGCGCGCCGTGGTCGTCGTGGAGGTGTCCGACCACCACCCGGCCCGTGCCGTACGGGCGCGCCAGGCGTCCTCCGCCGACGAGACCAGGGGCCATGGCCTGCAACTGGTCGGCGCGGTCGCCGAGTCCTGGGGCATCACGTACCGGCGCGACCTGAAGACCGTGTGGTTCCGGCTCCTGGCCGGGCCGCACGACCGCGTGTACGGCCCGCCGGCCCGTTTCTCCCAGGACGACCCGGATCTCCAGCGCGACCTGCGGGCCGCCGAGCTGCTGGCCCCCGCGCCCGTCCGCCGGTCCCCGGCGCGGCGCTCCGACGCCGACTGGATCAACCACGGCGCCCTGTCCTTCCTCGCCGAGGCGTCCGACCTGCTGTCCGGGCAGCTCGACGAGGAGCAGGTGGCGCTGCTGGCCGCGCAACTGGTCGTACCGCGGCTCGCCGACTGGTGCGCGGTGTGGCTGTACGACGGCGGCAGCCGGGACAGCTCGGGCGCGCCGCCGCGGCTCGCCCGCGTCTGGCACTCCAGCGAGGGCCGCATCGACGCGCTCCGTATGGCCCTGGAGAAGGACCCGCCGGTGCTGCCCGTACCCGGTCCGCAGCGCGACGGTGCCGGGGCTGCGGTGCCCTGGCCGTGGCCGCAGGAGCCGAGCGGGTACGGTCCGGGCGGCGCCGCGCTGGCCTGCCGGCTGCTGGCCGGCGGCCGCGACCAGGGCGCGCTGCTGATCGGCCGTGCCGGGCTGATGCGCTTCCCCGACGAGGTCGTGGGCCTGATAGAGGATCTGACCCGCCGGGTCGCCCGTGCCGTGGCCACCGCCCGCGCGTACCGCAACCAGGAGCGGATCAGCCAGGTGCTGCAGCGCCGTCTGCTGCCCCGGGGCCCGGCCACCGTCCCGGGCCTGGAGTCCTCCGTCGTGTACGAACCGCGCGAGGGCGCCTGGGCCGGCGGCGACTTCTGGGACCTGTTCGACGCCGGGGACGGGCGCTGGTGCTTCGCCCTCGGCGACGTGTGCGGCAGTGGCCCGGAGGCCGCAGCGGTCACCGGCCTCGCCCGGCCCGTCCTGCGGCTGCTGGCCCGCGACGGGTACGGCGTCGGCGAGGTGCTGGACCGGCTCAACAAGACGATGGCCCGTGAGGCCACGGACTCGGTGGCCGCCGTCGCCGCGGCGGTCGCGGCGGCGGGCCCCGGCCCGGACGCCGCCGTCGAACTGCGCGCCGAGGCCGAGCAGACGCGTTTCCTCTCCCTCCTGTACGGCGAGATCGTGCCGCACGCCGACGGCACGGCGGGCGCCCGCTGCACCCTCGCCAGCGCCGGACACCCGCTGCCGCTGGTGCTCGGCACGGGCGGCGGCGTACGGGTCGCCGCGGCGCCGCAGATGCTGCTCGGGGTGGTGGAGGACACGTCGTACGAATCCGAGTCCTTCGACCTGGCGCCCGGCGAGACGCTGCTGTGCGTCACGGACGGCGTGACCGAGCGGCGCTGCGGCCACCGGCTGTTCGACGACGATGACGGCCTGGCCGGCCACCTCACCGCCTGTACGGGCCTGGGCGCCACCGCCGTCGCCGAGCACATCCGGCGGGCGGTCCACGCGTTCGCCGCCACCCCGCCGGACGACGATCTTGCGTTGCTGGTGCTCCAGGCGACGGAGCGGCGGTAGGGGAGGAAGGGGCTGGAGGGACGGCAGCGGCGGGGCGAAGCGGTGCGCCGGGGCGCCGCCCACCGGGCCCGCCCCGGCCTCCCGGCAGCTCCCGTCAAGCTCCCCGCCGTATGCCGGACAATGGAAGGCATGCCTTCCGCACTCCCCGATGGTGAGCCCATGCCCGAGGACGGGGCGCTGCCCGGTCACGCCCTGACCGGCGCGAGCACCCGGCCGCTCGGGTTCTACCTGCACGTGCCGTACTGCGCGACGCGCTGCGGCTACTGCGACTTCAACACGTACACGGCCACCGAGCTGCGCGGCTCGGGCGGCGCGCTCGCCTCGCGGGAGAACTACGCGGACACGGTCGCCGAGGAGATCCGGCTCGCCCGCAAGGTGCTGGGCGACGACCCGCGGCCGGTCGAGACGGTCTTCGTCGGCGGCGGCACGCCGACCCTGCTCCCGGCCGCCGACCTGGGCCGGATGCTCGCCGCGATCCGCGACGAGTTCGGCCTCGCGGACGGCGCGGAGATCACCACCGAGGCCAACCCGGAGTCCGTCGATCCGCGCTACCTGGCCGAACTGCGGGAAGCCGGTTTCAACCGGGTCTCCTTCGGGATGCAGAGCGCCCGGCAGCACGTCCTGAAGATCCTCGACCGTACGCACACGCCCGGCCGCCCGGAAGCGTGTGTCGCCGAGGCGCGCGCGGCGGGCTTCGAGCATGTCAACCTCGACCTGATCTACGGGACCCCCGGCGAGTCGGACGACGACTGGCGGGCCACGCTCGACGCCGCGCTCGGCGCGGCGCCCGACCACGTCTCCGCGTACGCGCTGATCGTCGAGGAGGGCACCCAGCTGGCCCGCCGCATCCGGCGCGGCGAGGTCCCGATGACCGACGACGACGTGCACGCCGACCGCTACCTGATCACGGAGGAGGCCCTGTCCGGCGCGGGCTTCCACTGGTACGAGGTCTCCAACTGGGCCACCTCCGAGGCGGCCCGCTGCCGCCACAACGAGCTGTACTGGACCGGCGCCGACTGGTGGGGCGCGGGCCCCGGCGCGCACAGCCACGTCGGCGGCGTCCGCTGGTGGAACGTGAAGCACCCCGGCGCCTACGCCCAGGCCCTCGGCGAGGGCCGGTCCCCCGGCGCGGGCCGCGAACTCCTCTCGGCCGAGGACCGCCGCGTCGAACGCATCCTCCTGGAACTGCGCCTCGCGGCCGGCTGCCCCCTGGACATCCTCGCCCCCGCCGGCTTGGCCGCATCCCGCCGCGCCCTCGCCGACGGCCTCTTGGACCCGGGCCCGTACGAGGCGGGCCGCGCCGTACTGACCCTGCGGGGGCGGCTGCTGGCGGATGCGGTGGTGCGGGATCTGGTGGACTGATCACTCGGCGGGGTGAACATCTGCGATGTTTCCGGCGGGCTGTCCGGGGTGTCCCTAGCCTGCGGTCCACGTAACAGGATGTGGAAGCGGGGTGGGCATGGTGGACAGCCGACAGATCACGGACGCGATCGAGGTTTTCCGGCGCCTGCGCCTGGAAGTACCGGAAGGCTGCAAGGCGGAGCTTCTCCGGGGCGACATCCTGGTGTCGGCGGAGTGCGACTGGGTGGATGACGACGTCGTCAAGTCCGTGACAGATCAGGTTCCGTACTGGCATCGGCACCGGCAGCAGAGACACTGTGTCTCGTTTCCCAGGTCGGGCAGCGAGACACAGCCCGACTTGGTGATCCTGGCGCGGGACGCCGCCACCGACGCCTCCCGGGGCCAAGCTTCACTGTCGGCCGCGCCGGTGAGCGCTCCGTCGGCCGCTCGGCCCCTGACCACCCACCCCCTCGTCGCGTTCTTCGAAGAACTCGAGGTTCCCGAGACGTTCGAGGCGGAACTCCTGCGGGGGGAAATCGTGATGACGGCCGGGACCGACGTGGTCCACAACCGGATCATCCAGAGCGTTCGGGACCAGGTGCCGGGGGATCGTCGGGGGCGTCCCAAGACCCAGGTCGCCGGAAAGCCCGTGCCGACTGAGCTGATCACCATGCTCGTCGAGGTCGTCTCCAACAACAGCCTTGATCGTGACCACCGCGTCAAGCGCAACATCTATGCGGCGGGCGAGGTGCCCACCTACCTGATCATCGATCCGGCGGCGGCCGAATGCCGCTTGCTCACCGACCCCACCGGCACCCGCGAAGACGCCGACTACACGGTGCAGCGCACCACCAAGTTCGGCGATCCGATCCCACTGGACCTGCTCGGCGTAAAGCTGGACACCACCGAGTTCCAGACGTTCACCAACGTCAGGCCCCACTCCCACCCGTGACAAAGTCGATCAACTCCTCCACCCGCCCCAGCAGGGCCGGCTCCAGGTCCTTGTAGGAGTGGACCGAGCCGAGGATGCGCTGCCACGCGGCGCCCGTGTTCTCCGGCCAGCCCAGGGACCGGCACACGCCTGTCTTCCAGTCCTGGCCGTGGGGGACGGTCGGCCAGGCGGGGATGCCGACCGAGGACGGTTTCACGGCTTCCCAGACGTCGATGTACGGGTGGCCCACGACCAGGACGTCCGGGTCGGTGACCGAGGCCGCGATGCGGGATTCCTTCGAGCCGGGGACGAGGTGGTCGACCAGGACGCCGAGGCGGGCGTCGGGGCCGGGGGAGAAGGAGTGGACGATGGCGGGGAGGTCGTCGATGCCTTCCAGGTATTCGACGACGACGCCCTCGATGCGCAGGTCGTCGCCCCAGACGCGTTCGACCAGCTCGGCGTCGTGGCGTCCCTCCACGTAGATGCGCCCGGCGCGGGCGACCCGTGCGCGGGCGCCGGGGACGGCCAGCGAACCCGACGCCGTACGGGCGGGGCCGCGCGCGGCGGGCCGGGCCGACGGCCGTACGAGCGTGACGGGCTTGCCGTCCAGCAGGAAGCCGCGTGGCGTCATGGGGAAGACCCGGTGCTTGCCGAAGCGGTCTTCGAGGGTGACCGTGGGGCCCTCGGCGGTCTTCTCGCAGCGGACCACCGCGCCGCAGAACCCGGTCACGGCCTCCTCGACCACCAGGTCCGGCTCCGCCGCGACCTCGGGGGCCGGCTGCTGCTTCTTCCACGGCGGGGTCAGGCCCGGGCCGTACTGTCTGCTGCGCATCCGACAGACGATAAGAAGGGATGGCCGGTCAGCGCCGCGACACGCCGAAGCGACGGCTGAGCGCGTCACGTTGCTCACGGACGAATCGGGCATCCACGACAGCGCCGTGCCCGGGTACGTACACCGCGTCCTCCCCGCCGAGCGCCAGCAGCCGGTCCAGCGCGGCGGGCCACTGCCCGGGGACCGCGTCCGGCCCGGCCTGGGGCTCGCCGGACTCCTCGACCAGGTCGCCGCAGAAGACGACCTCGGGCGAGCCGTGCGTACCGGGGACGAGGACCACCAGGTCGTGGGCGGTGTGCCCGGGGCCGACGTTGGCGAGCAGCACCTGCCGGCCGCCGAGGTCGAGGACGCGTTCGCCGGAGACGAGGTGGTGCGGGCGGACGAGGAGATCGGTGGCCTCGGCGGCGGCGTCGGGGTCCACGCCGTACGACACCGCGTCGCGCCGCAGCTCTTCCTGGGCGCGCGGCAGATACGTATCGAGACCCGCCGCTCCGAAGACCTGGACGCCCGCGAAGGCCGCGGCGCCCAGCACGTGATCGAAGTGCGGGTGGGTCAGCGCGACGTGCGTCACGTCACGGCCCACGATGCCGCGCAGCTCGCGGCGCAGCCGGGCGCCGTCCCGGAGCGTCGCGCCGGTGTCGACGATCAGCACGCCGGTGGCGCCGACGACGGCACCGACGGTCTCGTCCCAGCCGGGCATCCGGCGCCGCCCGACCCCCGCGCCGAGCTCTTCCCACCCGGCTTCTTCCCACGTCGTACGCATACCGAGACGCTAGCCGCCGGGGGCGGACCTCCGCCCGCCGGACCGTCGGACCCGCGCCTTCCGCGCCGCGATACGGTGGCCCGCCGGACCGGTGGTTCCCGGCCTCCCGCACGTACGCGCGGCCCGCCGCCCGTACGCCGCGATGCGCCGCCCCGGCCGTGCCGGGCACGTCCCCGGTACCGCGGCCCTTGCCCTGCCCACGTGACCCGGCCGTACACTTGGTCCGGGTCTGGCACTCGGACCTGATGAGTGCCAGGGAAGACGACCCGGGAAAGAACCGGCCCCGCGCCGGTGACACGGCCGGACTGGAGGTGTGCGCGATGCTCAGTGAACGCAGACTCGAAGTGCTGCGCGCCATCGTCCAGGACTATGTCGGGACCGAGGAGCCGGTCGGCTCCAAGGCGCTGACCCAGCGGCACAAGCTCGGTGTCTCACCCGCCACGGTCCGCAACGACATGGCGGCGCTGGAGGACGAGGGCTTCATCGCCCAGCCGCACACCAGCGCCGGGCGCATCCCCACGGACAAGGGCTACCGTCTCTTCGTCGACAAGCTGGCGGGCGTCAAGCCGCTTTCCAGCCCCGAGCGGCGCGCCATCCAGAACTTCCTGGACGGCGCCGTCGACCTCGACGACGTGGTGGGGCGTACGGTACGGCTGCTGGCGCAGCTCACGCGGCAGGTCGCCGTCGTGCAGTACCCGTCCCTGACCCGGTCCACGGTGCGTCATGTGGAACTGCTGTCGATGGCTCCGGCGCGGCTGATGCTGGTCCTGATCACGGACACCGGCCGGGTCGAGCAGCGCATGGTGGACTGTCCGGCGCCGTTCGGTGAGACCTCCTTGGCGGACCTGCGGGCGCGGCTGAACAGCCGCGTGGTGGGCCGGCGGTTCACGGACGTGCCGCAGCTCGTGCAGGATCTCCCGGAGTCCTTCGAGCAGGAGGACCGGGGGACGGTCTCGACAGTCCTGTCGGTGTTGCTGGAGACTTTGGTGGAGGAGACCGAAGAGCGGCTGATGATCGGCGGCACCGCCAATCTCACGCGCTTCGGGCACGATTTCCCACTGACCATCCGGCCGGTGCTGGAGGCTCTGGAGGAGCAGGTGGTGCTCCTCAAACTGCTCGGGGAGGCCAAGGACTCCGGCATGACCGTACGCATCGGGCATGAGAATGCCCATGAGGGCCTGACGTCCACATCGGTCGTCGCGGTCGGCTACGGTTCGGGCGACGAGGCAGTCGCCAAACTCGGCGTGGTCGGACCGACCCGCATGGACTACCCCGGAACGATGGGAGCGGTACGCGCAGTGGCACGTTACGTCGGACAGATCCTCGCGGAGTCGTAAGTGGCCACGGACTATTACGCGGTCCTCGGCGTACGGCGCGACGCCTCGCAGGACGAGATCAAGAAGGCTTTCCGGCGGCTGGCGCGCGAGCTGCACCCGGATGTGAACCCCGACCCGAAGACCCAGGAGCGGTTCAAGGAGATCAACGCCGCTTACGAGGTGCTCTCGGACCCGCAGAAGAAGCAGGTCTACGACCTCGGCGGCGACCCCCTCTCGCAGGCGGGTGGCGGCGGCGGGGCCGGCGGCTTCGGCGCGGGCTTCGGCAACTTCTCCGACATCATGGACGCGTTCTTCGGCACGGCCTCGCAGCGCGGACCGCGGTCCCGCACGCGCCGCGGCCAGGACGCGATGATCCGGCTGGACGTCGAGCTGGACGAGGCGGCCTTCGGCACCACCAAGGACATCCAGGTCGACACCGCCGTCGTCTGCACGACCTGTTCGGGCGAGGGCGCCGCGCCCGGCACCTCGGCGCAGACCTGTGACATGTGCCGCGGCCGCGGCGAGGTCTCCCAGGTCACCCGGTCCTTCCTGGGCCAGGTCATGACCTCCCGGCCGTGCCCGCAGTGCCAGGGCTTCGGTACGGTCGTGCCGACCCCGTGCCCCGAGTGCGCCGGCGACGGCCGCATCCGCTCGCGCCGTACGCTCACGGTCAAGATCCCGGCCGGTGTGGACAACGGCACGCGCATCCAGCTCGCCGGCGAGGGCGAGGTCGGCCCCGGCGGCGGCCCGGCCGGCGACCTGTACGTCGAGATCCACGAGCTGCCGCACCCGACGTTCCAGCGGCGCGGCGACGACCTGCACTGCACGGTCACGATCCCGATGACGGCGGCGGCGCTGGGCACGAAGTGCCCGCTGGAGACGCTGGACGGCGTGGAGGAGATCGACATCCGGCCCGGAACCCAGTCCGGCCAGTCGATCCCGCTGCACGGCCGCGGCGTCACCCACCTGCGCGGCAACGGCCGCGGTGACCTCATCGTGCACGTCGAGGTCATCACGCCGAACAAGCTCGACGCGGAGCAGGAGGAACTGCTGCGCCGCCTCGCCAAGCTCCGCAACGAGGAACGCCCGCAGGGACAGTTCCAGCCGGGGCAGCAGGGACTGTTCTCGCGGCTGAAGGATGCGTTCAACGGGCGCTGATCCGTACGAGGGCCAGGTGGACGGCGGTCGGGCTCCGTGCCCGGCCGCCGTTCTCGTTCACCCGCCCGCCGCCCTCCCGTCCGTGCCCGAACTGCCCCGATGGCCAGGCGTGTTTGATCTTGGTGCGGACGGACCCGGTTCGGGCCCGGGCGTGTGGCGTGACACGATGTGCGCATGCCCACAGCGCTGACCGATCTCTGCCGTTATCCGATCGCGCAGGCTCCGATGGCGGGCGGGGTGGCCCGCCCGGAGCTGGCCGCCGCCGTCTGCGGAGCAGGCGGGCTCGGCTTCCTGGCCGCCGGGTACAAGACCGCGGACGGCATGTACCAGGAGATCAAACAGCTGCGCGGGCTGACCGACCGGCCGTTCGGCGTGAACCTCTTCATGCCGCAGCCCTCGCTCGCCGAGAACGCGGCCGTCGAGGTCTACCGCGAGCAGCTCGCGGGCGAGTCGGCCTGGTACGAGACCCCGCTGGACGAGATCGACCCGTACGGCGGCGTCGACGACGGGTACGAGGCCAAGCTCGCCATCCTGCGCGAGGACCCGGTGCCGGTCGTCTCGTTCCACTTCGGCTGTCCCTCGCGCGCGGTGCTCGACGGCTTCGCCAAGGTCGGTACGTACACGATCGTGACCGCCACCACCGCGGCCGAGGCGCAGGCCGCGCAGTGGTCCGGCGCCGACGCGGTCTGTGTGCAGGGCGTCGAGGCGGGCGGCCACCAGGGCACCCACCGGGACGACCCGCAGGCCGACGGCACCGGCTCCGGGCTCGGGCTGCTGTCGCTGATCGCGCAGGTGCGCGAGGCCGTGCAGATACCGATCATCGCGGCGGGCGGCCTGATGCGCGGCTCGCAGATCGCCGGGGTGCTGGCGGCGGGCGCGGCGATGGCGCAGCTCGGTACGGCCTTCCTGGTCACCCCGGAGTCGGGCGCGCACGCGCTGCACAAGCAGGCGATGACCAACCCCCTGTTCACCCGTACGGAGTTGACCCGGGCCTTCTCCGGGCGCCCGGCCCGCGGCCTGGTGAACCGCTTCCTGCGCGAGCACGGCCCGTACGCCCCGGCCGCCTATCCGGCCGTACACCACCTGACCTCGGGTCTGCGCAAGGCCGCCGCGAAGACGGGCGACGCGCAGGGCATGGCGCTGTGGGCGGGGCAGGGGCACCGGCTGGCGCGGCAGATGCCGGCCGGGCAGCTGGTCGAGGTGCTGATGGCCGAACTGGACGCGGCGCGCGCCGGGCTGGGCCTCGGCGCCGGACAGGCCGCCGGTCCGGCGGCGCACCCGGACCAGCAGGCCGGTCCGGGGGTCACGGGTGAGCTGGGAGGTGCGCTGTGACGGCGCCGGTCTTTCTTGTCGACAGCGTCCCGGGTCCGGGGGAGACCGTGCTGGACGGGCCCGAGGGCCGGCACGCGGTCTCCGTGCGCCGGCTGCGCGCGGGCGAGCCCGTGGTGCTGACGGACGGGCGCGGCAGTGGAGCGGTGGGCGTGGTGCGGGCCGCCGAGGGCAAGGACCGGCTGGTCGTGGAGGTGACCGGCGAGCAGTCCGAGCCGGAGCCGGTGCCGCTGATCACCGTCGTACAGGCGCTGCCCAAGGGCGATCGCGGCGAGCTGGCCGTGGAGACCATGACGGAGACCGGCGTGGATGCCATCGTTCCGTGGGCCGCGTCCCGGTGCATCACCCAGTGGAAGGGTGAGCGGGCCGCGAAGTCCCTGGCCAAGTGGCGCAACACGGCGCGCGAGGCGGGCAAGCAGGCGCGCCGGCTGCGCTTTCCCGAGGTCACCGACCTGATGTCCACGAAGCAGGTCGCGGCGCTGCTCGCGGAGGCGGATTTCGCCGCCGTCCTGCATGAGGACCGGGACGCGGGCAGTGCCCCGCTGGCGTCCGTCGAACTCCCGGCGTCCGGCCGGATCGTGCTCGTCGTCGGCCCCGAAGGCGGCGTGTCGCCGGAAGAGTTGGCGGCGTTCGAGGAGGCGGGGGCCAAGGCGTACCGGCTCGGGTGGAGCGTGCTGCGGACGTCCACGGCGGGCACGGCGGCCACGGCGCTGCTGCTCGGCCGTACGGGGCGCTGGAGCTGACGTAGCGCCAGAAGGCGGCGACGGCCTGCCCGCAACAGCTGAACGGCGGGGCCGCGGCATGCGTGATGCCACGGCCCCGCCGTCGTCGTATCGCCTGCCGGATCAGACCAGCTCGGCGTTGAGGGTGATGTTCTTGACGCCGGCCAGCGCCTGGCTCACCGGGCAGTTCTTCTTGGCGTCCTCGGCCGCGGCCTGGAAGTCCTCCTCGGACAGGCCCGGCACGCTGGCCTTGACGCTCAGCACGATGCCGGTGATGCCCTCGCCCGGCTGGAACGTCACATCGGCCTTGGTGTCGAGGGCCGCGACGGTGTAGCCCTTGCCGGCCAGGCCGTGCGAGAAGGCCATCGAGTAGCAGGACGAGTGAGCCGCCGCGATCAGCTCCTCGGGGCTGGTGACGCCGTTCGGCTGCTCGGCGCGGGCCGGCCAGTTCACGTCGAACGTGCCGACGTTCGAGGACGACAGGGCGACGCTGCCCTTGCCCTCCATGAGGTTGCCTTCCCAGTGGGTCTGCGCGGTGCGGGTGGTTGCCATGGTGGATGACTCCTGGTCGTGGGCGGTTGGCGGTCTGTGTGGATCAGCTTAGTGATTCCGGCGCGGCGCACGGCGGGACCCGGACAGGCGGAACGCGTCGGTCCGTACGGGGAGGGACCGGGCGGTACGCGGTCCGTACGGGCGGCGGCGCACACTGGCCGAGCCGGGACTGTTGGTCCGGGGGCGGTGGTGGGACGCTGCCGGACATGGGGTCCATGGGGCGCTTACGAGACGTACCGTACGTACGGCCGCGGCTCGCGCGGACCGGCAGGTCCCGGGCCGGATCGGCCCGGCGCGGCAGGCTGCTCGCGGTGGTGGGCGCAGCGGGCGCGGCGGTCGTCGCGGTGTCCGCGTGTGAGCCGGCCGGCGGGCTGAACACCTCGTCGATCGCTTACACCACCGACCAGGCGGGGACCGCGGCGCTGAAGCGCATCGGTGTGAACGTCAGCTGGCTGAGCTGTACGGCGACCGTTCCGCGCGACCAGCAGAGCACCGCCAACGCCACGGCCACGGCGAGCCACCACACCGTCGTCACGGTGGACTGCCAGGGCCAGACCGCCCACCACAGCAAGATCACCATCACCGGCCGGGTCACCTCCGAGGTCGACGGCCGCTGCGTACGCGGCCGGCTGACCGCGCGGGTCGCCGGGCAGGTCGTCTTCCAGGTGGGCGTGCTCGGCAACTGCAACGCGGACGAGCCGACCGGCACCTCGCGGCCGACCGTCACCCGCACCGTCCAGCCGCCCAGCAGCGGCCACACGTCGCACGAGCCGCCGTACACCCCGCCCGTCACGGTCACGGTCACGGCGCAGCCGTCGAACCCGGAGCCCGATCCGGACCCGTCGCCCAGCGACACCTGTTCGGACGACTCGCACGACCACGACGGCCAGGGGAACCACGACGGCAACGGCCACGACAACGGCAACGGCAACAGTCACGACAACGGCAACGGCAACCACGACGACCAGGGCAACCACGACGGCAACGGCAACCACGACGGCCAGAACGGCAACGGCCACGACGGAAAGGACGGCCAGAAGCAGACCTGGGCCGCCGACCACTGACCACCCGTCCGGCGCGCCGCCCCGGGCTCCCCCCGCCACCGGCCCGGCCGCCGCACCACCTCCCAAGGGCGGCCCGGTAACATCCGGACCCTAAGACGTGATGGCAACCCGGGAGGAGCCCACCGGTGGCGGGAGAACCGCAGGCCGACTGCCTGTTCTGCAAGATCGTGGCCGGCGAGGTGCCCGCGACGATCGTGCGGGAGACCGAGACGACCGTCGCCTTCCGGGACATCAGCCCGCAGGCGCCGACGCACGTCCTGGTCATCCCCAAGGTGCACTACGCCAACGCCGGTGAGCTGGCCGCCGCCGAGCCGCGTATCGCCGGCGAGGTGCTGAGCGAGGCCGCCGCCGTGGCCGCCGACGAGAAGGTCGACGGGACGGGCTACCGCATCATCTTCAACACCGGCCCCGGCGCCGGCCAGACGGTCTTCCACGCCCACGCGCACGTCCTGGGCGGCCGCGACCTCCAGCGCCTGGTCTGACGGAGCGGGAGCCCGAGCGCCTTGTCCGTACGCGAATTCGTCGTCCTCGGCACCGCCAGCCAGGTGCCCACCCGGCACCGCAACCACAACGGCTATCTGCTGCGCTGGGACGGCGAAGGCATCCTCTTCGACCCCGGTGAGGGCACCCAGCGGCAGATGCTGCGTGCCGGGGTCGCCGCGCACGACATCAACCGGATCTGCGTCACCCACTTCCACGGCGACCACTCGCTCGGGCTCGCCGGGGTCATCCAGCGCATCAACCTGGACCGGGTGCCGCACCCGGTCACCGCGCACTTCCCGGCGAGCGGCCGGCGCTTCTTCGACCGGCTGCGGTACGCCACCGCCTACCGGGAGACGGTGCGGCTGGCCGAGGAGCCGGTGGCGGCCGACGGGGTACTGGCCGACACGCCCTCGTACACCCTGGAGGCGCGCAAGCTGTCCCACCCGGTCGAGGCGTACGGCTACCGTCTGACCGAGCCGGACGGGCGCCGGATGCTGCCGGAGAAGCTCGCCGCGCACGGCATCGCCGGACCGGACGTCGGCCGGCTCCAGCGGGAGGGCGCGCTGAACGGCGTCACCCTCGACGAGGTCAGCGAGGTCCGGCGCGGCCAGCGCTTCGCCTTCATCATGGACACCCGGCTGTGCGACGGGGTGCACGCGCTCGCCGAGGGCTGCGACCTGCTCGTCATCGAGTCCACGTTCCTGGACGAGGACGTACGGCTGGCCACCGAACACGGCCATCTGACGGCGGGCCAGGCGGCGCGCGTCGCCGCCGACGCGGGCGTACGCCACCTGGTCCTCACGCACTTCTCGCAGCGCTACTCGGACCCCTCGGAGTTCGAGCGCCAGGCCCGGTCCGCGGGCTTCGAAGGAGAGCTGACGATCGCCCGCGACCTGATGCGCGTCCCGGTCCCCAAGCGCACCTGAGGACGGGACGCGTACGCCGTCCGGCGGATCAGGGCAGGAAGTACATCGGGTTCGGCAGCTTGAACGTCTTGTCGCCGTAGCCGCCGTTCAGGTCGCTGTACTGGTCACCGAAGTTGGCGACGATGTCGTAACCCTGCGCCTCTATGTGCTTGCGGGTGCCGGACTTGAACTGGACCGTGGTGCAGTTGGCGCCGCACGGCAGGTAGGCCGGGGGGTTCTTCTTGTCCTTCAGGTAGACGTGGGTGCGATCCAGCGGCACCTTGTAGCCGACGTTCTTCAGGTTGCGCACGCTCCACGCGCGCTGCGCCTCCTTGCGGCCGGTGACGAAGAAGACCTCGTACCCCTTGCCGCGCGCCCAGTTGACGAGCCGGTCCATGCCGAAGACCGGCGCCATGTCGGTGCTCGCCAGGTACTTGTCCTGGGCCGCCTCGGTGTGGTGGAAGCCGACCTGGAGCTCGTAGTTGTACGTCAGCAGCGTCGTGTCGTCCATGTCCAGGACGATGGCGGGCTTGCCGTGGTGCTTCTTCCCGGCGGCCTTGGCCAGGTAGTCACGGGCCGAGTCGGTGATGCCGCGCACCTGCTTGGCGTAGTTGCTGCGGGGCGAGGCGTAGTGCTGCCCGTCCGCGGTCACCGTGTCGCCGTAGTACGCCTTGATCTTGTCCTGTACCTGGGTGAGGTTCGGGACCTCCTTGTCCGTACGCGGTACGGAGTGTTCGGCGGTGGCCTGGCCGACGCCGAACGCCGCGGTACCGGCGACGACCGCCGTGACGGCCGCGGCGCCGAAGCGGACACGGCGGCGGGAGAGGAGGGGGTGGCGCATGTGCTGCTCCTAGGTGAACGGTGGGGGCCACCTAGGTTTAACAGAGCCTTTACGTGGCCATCTACGCGCGAAGATTCAACGGTTGGCAAAGGCTGCCCGGTTCGCGGTGGTTGCCGGCCCGTAGGCGCCGTTGACGCTGCCCACCCGCCTCCTTACGCTCCGTCCCCATGGATGGACACCGTCTACGTACGGAAACGCAGCCCACGCCTCCTCCCCGGCCGGCCGGCGCGCCGCCGCCCACCACCATCACCGCCGTCCACCTCACCCCGGTCCTCGTCGCCGACCCGCCCCTGCTCAACGTCCAGGGCGTCCACCAGCCCCACACCCCCCGCCTGATCATCGAAGTGACCACGGCGGGCGGTGCGACCGGCCTCGGCGAGACCTACGGCGACACCGTGTACCTCGACCTCGCCCGGCCCCTGGCCGACGCGCTGATCGGCCGTCAGGTCACGGAGCTGAACACGCTGCCGCTGCTCGCGGCCGAGGTCTGCGGCGACTCCCCGGCGGCCACCGGCGCCGAGGACGTCACCGCGGGCGGCCTGCGCGGCGTGCGCACCGCCGACAAGCTGCGCCTGTCCGTCCTCTCCGGCTTCGAGGTGGCCTGCCTGGACGCATGGGGCCGGCACGCCGGGCTGCCCGTGCACGCCCTGCTCGGCGGCAAGGTCCGCGACCACGTCGAGTACAGCGCGTACCTCTTCTACCGCTGGGCCGCCCACCCCGGCGGCCGCGGCGAGCCGGACGACTGGGGCGCGGCCCTCGACCCGCCCGGCATCGTCACCCAGGCCCGCCGCTTCCGCGATACGTACGGCTTCCGCTCCTTCAAGCTCAAGGGCGGCGTCTTCGAACCCGCACAGGAGATCGCCGCGATCCGGGCCCTGGCCGCCGCCTTCCCCGGCCATCCCCTGCGCCTCGACCCGAACGGCGCCTGGAGCGTCCCCACGTCCCTCCATGTGGCCCGCGAACTCGATGATGTCCTCGAGTACTTGGAGGACCCCACCAGTACCACCGCCCACATGGCCGAGGTCGCGTCCCGCACGGACCTCCCGCTGGCCACGAACATGTGCGTCACCACCTTCGCCGAGATCCGCGAAGCCTTCACCCGCGACGCCGTCCAGGTCGTCCTCGCCGACCACCACTACTGGGGCGGCCTGCGCAACACCCGTGAACTGGCCGCCGTCTGCCGTACCTTCGGCGTCGCCCTGTCCATGCACTCCAACACCCACCTCGGCATCAGCCTCGCCGCCATGACCCACGTCGCCGCGACGGTGCCGGACCTCGCGTACGCCTGCGACACCCACTACCCCTGGCAGACGGAGGACGTGCTCACCGAACGCCTCACCTTCCGGGACGGCCGCCTCCCGGTCTCCGACACGCCCGGCCTCGGCGTCACCCTCGACCGCGACCGCCTCGCGGCCCTCCACGCACGCTGGCTCGCCGACGACGGCACCCTGCGCGACCGCGACGACGCGGCGGCGATGCGGGCCGCCGATCCGGGGTGGGTGGTGCCCCAGGTGCCACGGTGGTGAACGGTGCCGAGCGGCGCGTCCCGGCCGCCGACGGGCCGGCGCTCCCGGCGCCCGGGGCGCGTACCGTATTCATCCCGTACGTGATCTTTGGAGGGAGCTGTACCGATGGCACAGGAAGTGCGTGGCGTCATCGCGCCGGGGAAGAACGAGCCGGTGCGGCTGGAGACGATCCTGGTGCCGGACCCCGGGCCGGGCGAAGCCGTGGTGAAGGTGCAGGCGTGCGGGGTCTGCCACACCGACCTGCACTACAAGCAGGGCGGGATCAACGACGACTTCCCGTTCCTGCTCGGGCATGAGGCGGCCGGCATCGTGGAGGCCGTGGGCGCGGGCGTCACCGACGTGGAGCCCGGCGACTTCGTGATCCTCAACTGGCGCGCGGTCTGCGGCAAGTGCCGGGCCTGCAAGCGCGGCCGCCCGCAGTACTGCTTCGACACCCACAACGCCCGCCAGAAGATGACGCTCAAGGACGGCACGGAGCTGACGCCCGCGCTCGGCATCGGCGCCTTCGCTGACAAGACGCTGGTCGCGGCCGGACAGTGCACCAAGGTCGACCCGGAGATGTCCCCGGCCGTGGCCGGACTGCTCGGCTGCGGTGTGATGGCCGGCATCGGCGCGGCCATCAACACCGGCGCGGTGGGCCGCGGCGACTCCGTCGCGGTGATCGGCTGCGGCGGCGTGGGCGACGCGGCGATCGTCGGCGCGCGGCTGGCCGGCGCGTCCCGGATCATCGCCGTGGACGTGGAGGACCGCAAGCTCTCCATGGCCAAGACGATGGGCGCCACCCACACCGTCAACTCGCGCGCAGCCGACCCGGTCGAGGCGATCCGCGAGCTGACCGACGGCTTCGGCGCCGATGTGGTGATCGACGCGGTGGGGCGCCCCGAGACGTACCGGCAGGCGTTCTACGCCCGCGACCTGGCCGGCACGGTCGTGCTGGTCGGCGTGCCGACGCCGGAGATGAAGCTGGAGCTGCCGCTGCTGGACGTGTTCGGCCGCGGCGGTGCGCTGAAGTCGTCCTGGTACGGCGACTGCCTGCCGTCCCGCGACTTCCCGATGCTGGTCGACCTGCACCAGCAGGGCCGCATCGACCTGGCCGGCTTCGTGACGGAGACGATCGGCATCGAGGACGTGGAGCAGGCGTTCGAGCGGATGCACCGCGGCGACGTGCTGCGCTCGGTGGTGACGCTCTGATGGCGGCCCGCATCGACCATCTCGTCACCTCCGGCACGTTCTCGCTCGACGGCGGTACGTGGGACGTGGACAACAACGTGTGGATCGTCGGGGACGACATCGAGGCCATCGTCATCGACGCCGCGCACGACGCCGACGCGATCCACGAGGCCCTGGACGGCCGGACGCTGCGCGCGATCATCTGCACCCACGCGCACAACGACCACATCGACGCCGCCCCCGCGCTCGCCAACCGCACCGGCGCGATGATCCACCTGCACCCGGACGACCTGCCGCTGTGGAAGCAGACCCACCCGGACCGGGCGCCGGACGAGTCGCTGGCCGACGGCCAGGTGCTGACCATCGGGGGCGTCGACCTGACCGTGCTGCACACCCCCGGCCACGCCCCGGGCGCGGTCTGCCTGTACGCGCCGGAGCTGGGCGAGCACGGCACGGTCTTCACCGGCGACACCCTCTTCCAGGGCGGCCCCGGCGCCACCGGCCGGTCCTTCTCCGACTTCCCGACCATCGTCGACTCGATCCGGGAGCGGCTGCTGACGCTGCCCCCGCGGACCGAGGTCCGTACCGGGCACGGCGACGGCACGACGATCGGCGCGGAGGCGCCGCACCTGGACGAGTGGATCAAGCGCGGGCACTGAGGTCCCCTCAGATACCGGTGGTGGCCGCCCGCTCCAGAATGCGGGCGGCCACGGCCGGTGAGTCCACCAGCGGGTGCAGCGCCATCGCGCGCAGCGCCGCGTCCCGGTCCTTGAACTCCGCCGCCTCGACGGTCGCCAGCTCCACGGCCTTGAGCTGGAGCATCAGCCCCAGCTGATCCTCGCGCAGGGGGGCGCACGGCAGCGGCCGGGCGCCCCGCGCGTCCACCTCGCACACCGTCTCGATGACCGCCTCGGGCGCGAGCTGCGGCACGGTCGAGCCGTTGCGTACGTTCAGGATCAGGCGCGCGTGCCGGTCGCCCGCGATGGCGCGCATGACCGCCAGAGCCACCCGGTCGTAACCGCCGCCCTCCAGATCACAGGTGTCGCGCTGCCAGCCGCCGGTCGCCTCCCGGCTGTGCGCCATGTACGTCTCCTCGCGCTCCAGCCGGGTCCGCTCCCACAGCGCGTACGCCTCCCCGGGAGAGACACCGGAAGCCGCCTCGAAGAAGCCGCCCTGCTGCTGGTCCAGGAACTCCCCGCGCGTCTCCTCGGTGTTCACCAGAGAGGAGAGCGTCTCGCGGCGGAAGTAGTAGTAGTGCAGGTATTCGTTGGGGATCGAGCCCAGCGCCCGCAGCCACTCCGCGCCGAAGAGCTTGCCCTCCTCGAAGGAGGTGAGCGCGTCGGGATCGGCCAGCAGGCCGCCCAGCAGATCCGTACCGTCCTCACCGGTCAGCGAGCGCAGCCAGCCCAGGTGGTTGAGGCCGACGTAGTCGTACGTCACCCGGTCCGGATCGGCGCCCGCGGCCCGCGCCGCCCGCCGCACCAGCCCCACCGGCGAGTCACAGATCCCGATCACCCGCTCGCCCAGCACCTGGGACATCGCCTCGGTCACCGTCCCGGCCGGATTGGTGAAGTTCACGACCCAGGCGTCCGGTGCCAGCGCCGCCACCCGCTCGGCGATCCGCAGCGCCACGGGCACCGTGCGCAGCCCGTACAGCACGCCGCCCGCGCCCACCGTCTCCTGCCCCAGCACCCCCGCGTCCAGCGGAATCCGCTCGTCCGCGATCCGGCCCGCGGTGCCGCCGACCCGGATCGCGGAGAACACGAAGTCGGTGCCGCGCAGCGCGTCGTCCAGCGAATCGGCGATCCGTACGCGGACGGGAGGGGGCTTGCCCGGCCCGCTCCGCCGCTCCGCCTGCCGGGCCAGCACGGAGGCGATCACGGCCACCCGCCGCGCGTCGGTGTCGTACAGCGTGACCTCGGAGACGGCCTGCGCGGGATCGTCCAGGAGCGCGCGGTGCACGAGCGGTACCCGGAAACCCCCGCCGCCCAAAATCGTGAGCCTCATGGGCCGGAACGTACCGTAAGCATCGGGCACACTGACGGCACGCGCACACAAGAGAGGGGCAGGCACGGTGAGCGCACACGATGTCCAGCGGACCCCCGGAAACGGAACGGGCGGCCACGTCCCGCCGGGCCCCGCGCCCGCGCTCGACCCGCTCGCCGCCGTACGCGCCGACGGCGACCCGGCCACTGACGTCTACCTCACCGGCACGGTCTTCCTGGACATCATCTTCACCGGCCTGGACTCGGCCCCCGTACGCGGCACGGAGTCCTGGGCCCGCGGCATGGGCTCCAGCCCCGGCGGCGTCGCCAACATGGCCACCGCGCTCGCCCGCCTGGGCCTGCGCACCTCGCTCGCCGCGGCCTTCGGCGACGACATGTACGGCGAGTACTGCTGGGAGGCCCTGGAGCGCGGCGAGCACGTCGATCTGTCGATGTCCCGCACCGTCGCCGGCTGGCACTCACCGGTCACCGTCTCCATGGCGTACGAGGGCGAACGCACGATGGTCTCGCACGGCCACGAGGCGCCCAGCGGACCCGCCCGCACCGCCTTCGACGGCAAGCACGCGCCAGGCTGCCCGCCGCCGTCCCGGGCCTGCGTCGCCTCGCTGACACCCGGCAGCCCCGAGGGCTGGCTCGGCTGCGCCGCCCGCCGCGGCAGCCGGATCTTCGCCGACGTCGGCTGGGACGACACCGGCCGCTGGGACCCGGCCGACCTCGCCGAACTGGAGCACTGCGAGGCGTTCCTGCCCAACGCCGAGGAGGCGATGCGCTACACCCGCCTGGACTGCCCGCGCGCCGCCGCCCGCAAGCTGGCCGACCTGGTGCCGGTCGCCGTGGTCACCCTGGGCGCCGAGGGCGCGTACGCGGTCGACGGGCGCACCGGCGAGACCGCCGAGGTGCCCGCCATCGCGGTCGAGGCGATGGACCCCACCGGCGCCGGCGACGTGTTCGTGGCGGGCTTCGTCACCGGCTCGCTGGCCGGCTGGCCGCTGGCCGACCGGCTCGCCTTCGCCGGACTCACCGCCGCCCTCTCCGTACAGGAATTCGGCGGCTCGCTGTCCGCGCCGGGCTGGGTGGAGATCGCGGCGTGGTGGCAGCGGGTGACCGCGGCGGGGGCGTACGGACGCACGCCGGACGGCGGCCCGGCGCGCGCCTGCGATGTCCAGGACGCCGCCGCGCTCCGCCGCCGCTACGCCTTCCTGGACGCGCTGCTGCCCACCGCCGCCCGCAGCTGGCCGCTCGCCCGCGCGCTCCCGACCATCGGATTCCGCCGCCCCGCGTGAGCGGCCCGTCACCCGGGGAACATGGGAACAGGGGAACGCCGGAAAAGGCTTCGGGCTTGTCAGTGCACCGTCGTACCCTTGGTATCCCAAGGAGCCGAGCCGCGGGGCAGCAGTCCGCGGCGCAACGAATGGGGGATGAGCAGGCCACAGAGCCGGCCCATGACTCAGACACCTACACGACCGCAGGCGCACGCCCAGTTCACCGTCCCCGCCAAGCACCCGATGGTGACGGTCCTGGGGTCCGGAGACGCCCTGCTGCGGGTCATCGAGAACGCCTTCCCGGCCACCGACATCCACGTACGCGGCAACGAGATCCGGGCAACCGGCGACCCCGCGGAAGTGGCCCTCATCCAGCGCCTCTTCGACGAGATGATGCTCGTCCTGCGCACCGGTCAGCCGATGACGGAGGACGCGGTGGAGCGCTCCATCGGCATGCTGCGCTCCGCGGCGGACGGCGGGGGCGCGTCGAGCGAGACCCCCGCCGAGGTGCTCACCCAGAACATCCTGTCCAACCGCGGCCGCACCATCCGCCCGAAGACCCTCAACCAGAAGCGCTACGTCGACGCCATCGACCAGCACACGGTCGTCTTCGGCATCGGCCCCGCCGGCACCGGCAAGACCTACCTCGCCATGGCCAAGGCGGTACAGGCCCTCCAGTCCAAGCAGGTCAACCGCATCATCCTGACCCGCCCCGCCGTAGAGGCCGGCGAACGCCTCGGCTTCCTCCCCGGCACCCTCTACGAAAAGATCGACCCGTACCTCCGCCCGCTGTACGACGCCCTCCACGACATGCTCGACCCGGACTCGATTCCGCGGCTGATGGCGGCGGGGACGATCGAGGTGGCGCCGCTCGCATATATGCGGGGAAGGACGCTTAATGACGCCTTCATCATCCTCGACGAGGCCCAGAACACGAACCCCGAGCAGATGAAGATGTTCCTCACCCGGCTCGGCTTCGATTCGAAGATCGTGATCACGGGTGACATCACGCAGATCGACCTGCCGGGCGGCACGAAGAGCGGTCTCAAGCAGGTGCAGGAGATTCTGGAGGGGCTGGACGACGTGCATTTCTCGCGTCTCACCAGCCAGGATGTCGTCCGGCACAAGCTGGTCGGCCGTATTGTCGACGCGTACGAGAAGTACGACAGCCAAAACGGCCGGCGAACCTGAGAAACGAGAAGCAGCACTTCATGTCGATCGACGTCAACAACGAGTCCGGTACGGACATCGACGAGCAGGCGATCCTGGATGTCGCCCGCTATGCCGTGGCCCGGATGCGTATCCACCCGCTCTCCGAGCTGTCGGTCATCGTCGTGGACGCCGACGCCATGGAACAGCTCCACCTCCAGTGGATGGACCTCCCCGGTCCGACCGATGTCATGTCCTTCCCGATGGACGAGCTGCGTCCGCCGGCCAAGGACGACGAGGAGCCCCCGCAGGGGCTCCTCGGTGACATCGTGCTGTGCCCGGAGGTCGCCAAGAAGCAGGGCGAGGAGGCGCCGACCCGGCACAGCATGGACGAGGAGCTCCAGCTGCTGACCGTGCACGGCGTGCTGCACCTGCTCGGGTACGACCACGAGGAGCCCTCCGAGAAGGCCGAGATGTTCGGCCTCCAGGCGGCGATCATCGACGGCTGGCGCGCCGAGCGCGGGCTGACCGGGCCCTCGCCGGCCCCGACCGTCACCTGACGGCGGGTGCTCCGGTGACCACCCAGTTGATCGCGGTCGCGGTCCTCCTCGTCGTTGTCGCCTGGCTCGCGGCCTGCGCCGAGGCGGGCCTCGCCCGTACGACGAGCTTCCGGGCCGAGGAGGCCGTACGGTCGGGGCGGCGCGGCAGCGGCAAGCTGGCCGCCGTCGCGGCCGACCCCGTCCGCTATCTGAACGTGGCGCTGCTGGTGCGCGTCGGCTGCGAGATGGCGGCCGGGGTGCTGGTGACGTACGCCTGTCTGCGCTCCTTCGAGGAGACCTGGCAGGCGCTGACCGTGGCCATCGCGGTGATGGTGCTGGTCTCGTACGTCGCGGTCGGCGTCTCGCCCCGTACGATCGGCCGCCAGCACCCGCTGAACACCGCCACCGCCGCGGCGTACGTCCTGCTGCCGCTGGCCCGGATCATGGGCCCGATCCCGCGGCTGCTGATCCTCCTGGGCAACGCGCTCACCCCCGGCAAGGGCTTCCGCCAGGGACCCTTCGCCTCCGAGGCCGAGCTGCGCTCGCTGGTGGACCTCGCGGAGAAGGAGTCGCTGATCGAGGACGAGGAGCGCCGGATGGTGCACTCCGTCTTCCAGCTCGGCGACACCCTCGTACGCGAGGTGATGGTGCCGCGTACGGACCTGATCTCGGTCGAGCGCTTCAAGACCATCCGCCAGGCGCTGACCCTCGCGCTGCGCTCCGGTTTCTCCCGTATCCCGGTGACCGGCGAGAACGAGGACGACGTGGTCGGCATCGTGTACGTCAAGGACCTCGCCCGCAAGGTGCACATCAGCCGGGACGCCGAGACGGAGCTGGTCTCCACGGCGATGCGCCCCGCGGTCTTCGTGCCCGACACCAAGAACGCCGGTGACCTGCTGCGCGAGATGCAGCAGGACCGCAACCACGTCGCGGTCGTCATCGACGAGTACGGCGGCACGGCCGGCATCGTGACGATCGAGGACATCCTGGAGGAGATCGTCGGTGAGATCACCGACGAGTACGACCGGGAGCTGCCGCCCGTCGAGGACCTCGGCGACGGCCGCTACCGGGTCACCGCCCGGCTGGACATCGGCGACCTCGGCGAGCTGTACGGCTTGGCGGAACTGGACGACGAGGACGTGGAGACGGTCGGCGGCCTGCTCGCCAAGCACCTGGGCCGCGTCCCGATCGCGGGTGCCACCGCCGAGATCGACCTCAGCGACAACCCGTCCGCGCTGTCGCCGAAGGCGCTGCGGCTGACCGCCGAGGCCCCGGCCGGCCGTCGGAACAAGATCGTCACGGTGCTCTGCGAGCCGGTCAGGGGCGAGGGGGAAGCGGAGTCCGGTCAGGACTGACCGTGGTTACGGGGCCGCGGCCGGTCGGGACCGGCCGCGGTTACGGGGCCTACGACCGGTCGGGCTGACCGTGGCGAAGTGGCCGTGGCCCCGGTCAGGGCCGGCGGCGAGGCCGCGGCTGATCAGGGCTTGCGGCGGCGTCGGAGCGGCAGCCGGTCCGGAGCGACCGCCACGAGCAGTCCGGCGAGCGCCGTGGTGGCCCCGGTGACCACCACGGCGGGCCAGCCGCCGCCGGACCACGCCACCGTCCCCACCAGCGATCCGACGGCGATGCCGAGGAAGCGCAGGGTGAAGTAGAGGGTGTTGAGGCGGCTGTGCAGCGCGGGGTCGAGCCCGAACAGCGACGTCTGCGACGCCGCCTGACTGCCCCAGACCCCGACGTCCAGGACGATCACCCCGGCCAGCAGCCAGCCCAGGGCGCCGCCGCCCGGCAGCAGGAGCAGCCAGCCCACGATCACCAGGCCGATCAGCGCCGCGAGCGCCCCGCGCCGCCCGAACCGGTCGGCCAGCCGTCCCGCGTACGGCGAGGCCAGCGCGCTCGCCGCGGCCACCAGCCCGAACAGGCCGATCTCGGTGGACCCGTACCCGTACTGCCCCTCCAGCAGGAACGTCAGCGTCGTCCAGAACGCGCCGAACGCGATCCCCACCAGCGCCCCGGAGACGGTGATCCGACGGACCGGCGGATGGCCGGCGAACAGCCGCGGCAGGGAGGCGAGCGTGGTCCGGTACGGGGCGGAGGCAGCCGCCGGGACGCGGGGCAGGGCCCGGCGCAGGACGAGCACGGTCAGCAGCGTCAGCACGCAGGAGCAGCCGAAGACCGCGCGCCACCCGACCTGCTCCGCCAGCGCACCCGAGTACGCGCGCGAGGCCAGCACCCCGACCAGCAGACCGGCCTGTACGGTGCCGACCACCCGGCCCCGGCCGGCCGCGCCGCCGCCCGCGGCCAGCGCGACGGCGAGCGGGGTGACCAGCTGCGGTACGGGCGAGAGCAGCCCGACCGCGAAACCGGCCACCACCAGCCAGACGACGGTGGGCGCGAGAGCGCAGGCGGCGAGCGCGAGAGCGGAGGCCGTGCCGAGGCCGAGGATCAGCCGCCGCCGGTCGTGGCTGTCGCCCGCCGGGACCAGCAGCAGGATGCCCGCCGCATAGCCGAGTTGGGTGGCGGTGGGAACCGCGCCGAGGACGTCCGGGGCCACCCCGAACGAGGCGGCGGCGGCGCCCAGCAGCGGCTGGTTCAGATAGACGTTGGCGGCCGTGACGGCGCTGGTCACGGCGAGCAGCAGCGCCATCGGGCGGGTCAGGCCGGGACGGGGTGGGCGGTCGGTGCGCGGGGGAGCGGAAGCAGGTTCGATCACATGAGTTGACGCTAAGACGGGCGCGCGGTGGCAGGCTTGTGTTGTAGCGCCAATATGTGTCGAGAATGTGCCAGGCGTGCGGGAGGGCATAGCCCACGCAGGTGGAGGGCGGAGCTCAGCCCGGCAGAGGGCGGAGTACGGAGCGGGGCTGGGCACGGAAGAAGGGCGGAGGCGAACGTCGTGTACGGCAAGAGCGAGCACCGCGACGATTACCAGAACGTGCCCCGCCCGGTCGCCGCGATGGCCCGCGACCTGCCCGACGGCCACCACATCCCCGAACACCACCACCCCCGCGCCCAGCTGATCTACGGCACGACCGGCGCGATCACCGTCGCCACCGGGCACGGCGTATGGGCGGTCCCCGCCACCCGCGGCGTATGGGTGCCCGCCGGCCTCACCCACGCGATGACCTGCGCGGGCGCGGTCGCCATGCGGACCCTCTACATCACGCCGCAATCGGCCTGGCACCTGCCGGCCGACCCCACCGTCGTCTCGGTCTCCCCGCTGCTGCGCGAGTTGATCGACGAGGCCACCCGCATCCCGGTCGAGTACGACCGGCGGGGCCGCGACGGCCGGGTGATGGAACTCCTGCTCCTCGAACTCGCGCCGCGCCCCGTACCGGCGCTGCACCTGCCCGCACCGGCCGACCCGCGGCTCGTGGACCTCTGCGCGGCGATCCGCCGCAGCCCCGGCGAACGCTGGACCACCGCGTCCGCCGCGGCCCACGCCCACCTCAGCCCGCGCAGCCTGCACCGCAGGTTCGGCGCCGCGACCGGGATGAGCCTGGCCCGCTGGGTCCAGCAGGCCAGGCTCGTACAGGCCGTCACTTTGCTCGCG